>JBDTAJ010000136.1:0-4640 GCA_039924705.1 Rhodanobacteraceae bacterium | reverse complement strand
CTTGATTGCCGCCGATTCCGCGGGACGCCGCGAAGCGCTGATCGAGCAGCTCGTCGCCGCGGAGTTGCAACCCGTTCTCGTCGATTCGTGGGCGGTGTTCGTCAGCACCGCAGACGCGCCCCAACTCTCCATCACCATCGCCCCGCTCGAACGCGGCTTCACCCTGATCCGTCCCGCGATCACGCTATTAACCGAGCGCGAACTGCTCGGCGAGCGCGTGCGTTCCGAGCGTCGCCGGCGTATCAGCGAACGCGATCCGGAAGCGATCGTGCGCGATCTATCGGAACTCGGTATCGGTGCGCCGATCGTGCACGTCGACCATGGCGTCGGCCGCTACCTCGGCCTCGTATCGCTCGATGTCGGCGACACACCCGGCGAATTCCTGGCCATCGATTACGCCAAGGGCGACAAGCTGTACGTACCGGTCGCGCAGTTGTCGCTGGTCAGCCGCTACACCGGCGCCGCGCCGGAACTCGCGCCGCTGCATTCGCTGGGCGGCGATGCATGGGAGCGCGCAAAAAAGAAAGCCGCGGAAAAAGTGCGCGACGCGGCGGCGGAATTGCTGGCGATCCACGCGCAGCGCGCAGCCCGTGCCGGCGTCGCCTTCAAGATCGACCGTGCGATGCTGGCGCAATTCGCCGACGGTTTTCCGTTCGAGGAGACACCCGATCAGCAAGCCGCGATCGACGCGGTGCTGACCGATCTCGTCGCGCCCCGATCGATGGACCGCGTGGTCTGCGGCGACGTCGGCTTCGGCAAGACCGAGGTCGCGCTGCGCGCGGTGTTCGCGGCGGCCACCGCCGGCAAGCAGGTCGCGCTGCTGGTGCCGACCACCCTGCTCGCCCAGCAGCATTACGACGTGTTCCGCGACCGGCTCGCCGATTTTCCGGTGCGGGTGGAATTGCTGTCGCGCTTCCGCTCGAAGAAAGAAGCCAACGCAACGCTCAAGAAACTCGCCGATGGCGCGGTCGACGTGGTGATCGGCACACACAAGCTGTTACAGGCGGACGTGAAGTTCAAGGATCTGGGCCTGGTCATCATCGACGAGGAACACCGTTTCGGCGTGCGCCACAAGGAGCAGTTAAAGAAACTGCGCGCCGAAGTCGACCTGTTGACATTGACCGCCACGCCGATCCCGCGCACCTTGAGTATGGCGATGAGCGGTTTGCGCGATCTCTCCATCATCGCCACCCCACCCGCACACCGGATGGCGGTCAAGACCCTGGTCGCGCAATACGACCCTGCGCTGCTGCGCGAGGCATTCCAGCGCGAGCTGGCGCGCGGTGGGCAGATCTATTTCCTGCACAACAGCGTGGACACCATCGAGCGTACCGCGCGCGAACTGGAGAAACTCGTTCCCGATGCGCGCATCCGGATCGCGCACGGGCAGATGCCCGAACGCGAACTCGAACAGGTGATGCTGGACTTCCACCGCCAGCGTTTCAATGTGCTGGTGTGCACCACGATTATCGAATCCGGGATCGACGTGCCCAGCGCCAACACCATCGTGATCGATCGCGCCGACCGTTTCGGTCTCGCGCAATTGCACCAATTGCGCGGGCGCGTTGGACGCTCGCACCATCGCGCCTATGCGTATCTGATCGTGCCGGACCGCACGGCGATGACCGCGGATGCGGAGAAACGCCTGGAAGCGCTGGCCGCATTGGAAGAACTCGGCGCGGGTTTCACGCTGGCCACCTACGATCTGGAAATCCGCGGCGCCGGCGAACTGCTGGGCGAGGAACAATCCGGGCAAATCCAGGAAATCGGTTTTTCGCTCTACACGGAACTGCTCGATCGCGCGGTGCGTGCGCTGCAATCGGGCAAGGTTGCGGATTTCAATCTCTCCAGCGATCACGAAACCGACATCGAATTGCATCTGCCCGCATTGATACCGGATGATTACCTACCCGACGTGCATGCGCGGCTCACACTTTACAAACGCATCACCGGCGCGCGCGACGACGCGGCGCTGCGCGAACTGCAGGTCGAAATGATCGACCGCTTCGGGCTGTTGCCGCCGCGGGTCAAAAACCTGTTCGCGATCGCCGCATTGAAACTGCGCGCCACGTCGCTCGGGATTCGCAAACTCGAACTCGGCCCGACCGGCGGCCGTGTGCTGTTCCGCGACAAGCCGGATGTCGAGCCGATGACGATCCTGCGCCTGATCCAGCAACAGCCGCGCGTCTATAAACTCGATGGCCAGGACAAGCTGCGTATTACGATGGAATTACCTGGCGCAACGGAACGGTTGCGTGTGGCTGGTGAGTTGCTAGAGGCGCTGGCAGTCAAGGGCAACGCGGCTTAGGCGCGGAGATATTAAGCTGTTGTAGGCTGGATTCTCAACCGAGGGGAAGACAGGTGACATCAAGGTTAAGAGATTATTTACTTCTAGTCGGTGGCTTGCTGCCCGCAATTGCCGTGGCATCATCCGCGTATCTCTTTGTGCAAATGTTCATAGCCATCTATCCTACATTCGAAGCCGAGCTTCCATTGCAAACGGCAATCGTGTTCAACAGCTACAAATGGCTTTGGCTACTTCCCGCTACCGTCTTGGTGGTTTGGTTTATTTGGTCCGATCCAAAGCGAAAGGCCCTCGCGTCTTTTTCTCTGGGAATTGTCGGGAGCGCGCTGATATTCGCTCTCGGCTATTGGGCGACTTATCGGCCGCAACTTATTCTCGCTGCAATTCGCGCTAGCCGCGCAACCTCGCCATGATCTCCCGCTTCACCGACTACGCCGCCAACGAGCGCACTTATCTTGCGTGGGTGCGCACCGCGATCGCTATCCTGGCGTTCGGGTTTCTGGTCGAGCGCTTCGATCTGTTCCTCACGTATCTGGGCCATTCGACCGGGATCGCGACGGGCGCGCACCGTTCGCACGCCGCGCAGATTGTCGGGCTGGCCTTGATGGCGCTGGCGCTGTTGATCATCGTCGCTTCCACGGTGCGTTTCCTGCATCACCGCAAGACCATCGCCTGCGAGGAAACGAAGGATTACGGCACCACGCTGGGTGACGCCCTGCTGGCGATACTGCTGATCTGTTTCGGCATTTTTCTGGTCGTGTACGTGATCCAGCAGTTGGGCACGTTGTAAGCTTCAAGCATGGTTGTTGCCGGCCTCGATCCCACGCCGGCCCGCTCTCGCGAACTGGAACACGGCGTAGGCGATCAAGCCCAGCGCGACGATGCCGAGCAGCCAGTGGCCGTAAGACAGATTGCGTAGCGTATCCAGCGCGCGTGGAAATCCCTGTGAACGCTCCGCGCGGTAGTGCCACGCGGCATCCAGCAGGAACGCGCCGATCAACGCGAACACCACGCCGCGCGCGAGCACGCCGAACTCGCTGATCGCGACGATGGCCGACATGCCGATCGAACGATGCCCGCGCAAGCGCAGCCGTTTGGTCACGCGCACACTGGCTGCGCGGTATAACTGCCAGCCGGCAAAAATCAGGAGCCCGATGCCGATGCCGGCGATCACCAGCCGTCCCAATGGCAGGCGCATCGTCCAGCCGGTCCAGCGCGCCAGTGTTTCACCGTGGTCGGCACGGTCGCGCGAAAACAGATGATCCGCCACGTCTATCACCAAACCACCGTAGAACACCGCGCTGCACAGGCAAACAAAACGCCGTGCGAAATGGGACGTCAACGATTTTGCGTGCAGCGCGAAACCGAACACGACCTGCGCCAGGCGCCACAACACGTAACAGATCAACCCGGCGCCGAGCAGCGCCAGCAATACCATCCCGAGCCATTCGCTGCCCAGGCTGGCGAAGACGCCGCTGGAGCCGGATGGACGCGAATGACCGAACGCGGAATGCAGCGAGAAGCCGCCGATCAGCGCGTACACCACGCCCTTGGCGATCAATCCGATCCGAGCCAGCCAGCGCACCCACGGCGCGAGTTCGCGTTCGAGCTTCTCTTCCTGCACTATCCGCTTCCCGTCGCGGTTGCAACGCGCAACGGCGACAGGGTAACGGATGGGTCGATGAAATGACGATGAAGAAGACGCCACCGCACGGTTTCACGATCACACGGGCCACGGTCGCCGATCTCGGTGATCTGACGATGCTGTTCGACGCTTACCGAATGTTCTATCACAAGGCATCCGATCCGGCGATCGCGCGCGAATTCCTGCGCGAGCGGATCGCGCGGGACGAGTCGGTGATTCTCCTGGCGCGCGACGATGCGGATCGGACGGCGCTCGGCTTCACCCAGTTGTACCCGGGCTTTTCGTCGGTATCAGCACGGCGATTGTGGATCTTGAACGACCTGTTCGTGATGGCAACCGCGCGGCGGTGTGGCGTGGCGCGCGCTTTGATGGAAAGTGCCCGCGAGCACGCTGTGCAGACCGGCGCGCTGCGGCTGGTGCTCTCCACCGCGAAGGACAATGCGCAAGCGCAAGCGCTATACGAGTCGCTCGGTTATGTGCGCGACGAAGCGATGTACGAGTACGCGCTTGAGTTAACGACCGTCGCGGAATAGCGCACTTATGAAAGCGCAACCATGGATGGCTGACTTTTACATCAGGGACGATGAGAACCTGGCGGCCACGGAGCTCTTGGCCATGGATGGCCACTTCCACGCGCGGGATAGCGCATCAACGGCGAGAGCTGGCGATCTCCCGCGAACGCCGACGCTG
>JBDTAJ010000135.1:0-12435 GCA_039924705.1 Rhodanobacteraceae bacterium | reverse complement strand
TCGCGCGCCGTCGCCGCGGCCGCGGCGCGTCACGGCGTCGAAAGCTTCGTGCTGATCTCCACCGACAAGGCGGTCAACCCGACCAGCGTGATGGGTGCCTGTAAGCGCATCGCCGAAATCGTTTGTCAGGCGATCGCCGCCAACGCACGCACACGTTTTGTCACGGTGCGATTCGGCAACGTGCTGGATTCCGCGGGTTCGGTGGTGCCACTGTTTCGCGAGCAGATCCGCGACGGCGGCCCGGTTACCGTGACCCACCCTGAGATCTCGCGCTATTTCATGACCATCCCCGAAGCCTGCCAGTTGATCCTGCAGGCCACCGCGATGGGCCATGGCGGCGAAACCTACGCGCTGGACATGGGCGAACCGGTGCGCATCCGCGATCTGGCCGAGCAGATGATCCGTCTCGCCGGCAAGCATCCGGGGCGCGATATATCGATCGTCTATACGGGCCTGCGGCCCGGCGAAAAATTGTTCGAGGAGTTGTTCCACCCGCTGGAGAACTACCGCAGCACCGCGCATGCGAAAATTTTCCAGGCCGCGCAGCGCGAATTATCGCCGGCGTTGGTGTTGACGCAGATCGAGCGGGGCGCGCACGTTTGCAGGGTGTTTGACGAAGACGCATTGCGTCAATGCGTCGCGGCATTGTTGCCGGGGTATCGTTGGCAGGCCGGCGAGCCCGCCGACATTGACAATGTTCTGCCGTTGCAACGTGGCATCGACAAGGACAGCGCATGACCGCGAAGCGGATTCACAAAGTCATTTTCCCGGTCGCCGGGATGGGTACGCGCTTCCTGCCCGCGACCAAGGTGGTCGCCAAGGAAATGCTTCCCGTTCTGGATCGTCCGCTGATCCAGTACGCGGTCGAGGAAGCCGTGAATGCCGGCGCCGATACGCTGGTGTTCGTCACCAATCGCTACAAGCACGCGATCGCCGACTACTTCGATTCCGCATACGAGTTGGAAGAAACGCTCGAGCGTACCGGCAAGCATGAATTGTTGTCGCTGGTACAAAACCTGCTGCCATCGCATGTGCGTTGCGTGTACGTGACGCAGGAACAGGCGCTGGGCCTGGGTCACGCGGTGCTGTGCGCCAAACCGGTGATCGGCGATGAGTCGTTTGGCGTGATCCTGCCGGATGATCTGATCGTCAATGATGGCCACGGCGCGTTGAAACAGATGGCGCAGCTCGCAGCGACCGAGAACGCCGGCGTGCTGGGGGTGGAGGAAGTACCGGCTGTCGACACCCACAAATACGGTATCGTCGATGTCGGCGGCAACGATGAAACCAATGCGCGTATCCGCCACATCGTCGAGAAGCCGAAAGCGTCAGACGCGCGCTCCAATCTCGCGGTGGTTGGTCGTTACGTGTTGCCGCGGAGGATTTTCGAATTGCTCGAACGCACCACGCCCGGCGCGGGTGGCGAAATCCAGTTGACCGATGCGATCGCGGCGCTACTGGCCGAATCCAAGGTGCTGGCCTGCCGCTTCGAGGGCGAACGTTTCGACTGCGGCAGCAAGTCGGGTTTGGTTCGCGCGACCTTGCATTTCGCATTGGCCGATCCCGACCTCGCGCCCGTTGTGCGCGAGTATATGGCGAAATACTGCGGCGCCGGCTGAAATGTCCGAGCACGACGACCTCGACTGGATATTGAATCACCTCGGCGAAGAACGTGGGCGCTATTTCAACGCGGTCGCGCCGCCGGTGCTGCAAAGCTCGATCTTCTGTTTCGATTCAGTCGCCGAGATGCGAGAACGCGCGCATGACGAATACGGCGAGCACTTCTACACCCGCGGCAACAATCCGACCGTCGAAATCCTGCGCCGTAAGATCGCCGCGCTGGAAGACGCGGAGGATTGTCTGGTGTTTTCGTCCGGCGCCGCGGCCATTTCCGCCGCTGTACTCGCCAGCGTCTCCGCCGGCGAGCATGTGATCTGCGTGCACAAGCCTTACAGTTGGACGCATAAGCTGCTGACCCAATTGTTGCCCCGTTTTGGCGTTCGTGTCACGTTCGTCGACGGTACCGAAACGGCGAACATCGAAGCCGCGATCGAGAGCAAAACACGCCTGATCGTGCTGGAAAGCCCCAACTCGCTGACCTTCGAATTGCAGGATCTGGCCGCGGTCGCGAAACTCGCGCGTGCGCGCGGCGTGCGAACGCTGTGCGACAACAGCTACGCGAGCCCGTTGAACCAGTCGCCGGTCGCGCTCGGCATCGATTTGGTCGTGCATTCGGCGACCAAATATTTGAATGGCCACAGCGACGTGGTTGCGGGCGCGTTGTGCGGATCGCAGGCTGTTTTACGCGAGGTGTTCAAAGGTCCTTTCATGACCTTCGGTGCGGTGTTGTCGCCGCACGATGCTTGGTTGGTGCTGCGCGGATTGCGGACGCTGCGCCTTCGCATCGAGCGTGGTGGCGCCAGCGCGTTGAAGATCGCGCAATGGCTGGAACGCCATCCCAAGATCGAACGGGTGTGGTATCCGCACCTGCCGTCGCATCCGCAGCATGGATTGGTGCGCCGCCAAATGTGCGCGTCGAGCGGTCTGTTATCGTTCGCGCCGCGCTGCGAGGACGTCGGCGCCGTTGATCGCCTGTGCGATGCATTGCGGCGTTTTCTGCTGAGCGTGTCGTGGGGCGGTTACGAATCGCTGGTGTGTCCGACCGCAGCTTTTCTGACCGCCAATACTCGCATCGTTCCGAAACCAGCCGATCAGGTTCCCTCCAATCTGATCCGTCTGTCGATCGGACTGGAAGATCCGGAAATGCTGATCGCCGATCTGGAACAGGCGCTCGCGCAGGTCTGACGTCCCGCAGCGGTCGTCACGGCGGCATTCCGTTATCCTCGGTGGCTCCGCAACGGATGCAGGCCGTTCATGGCGACTGCGACCATCAGCTACTATCGCGCCACCGCGAACACGTCTTCGCCGTTCGCACCGCTGGTTGGCAACTGCGATGCGCGCATCGTGATCGTCGGTGGCGGCTACGCCGGCGTCAATCTCGCCTTGGGTCTGGCCGAGCGCGGCGTGCGAGGCGTGATGTTGCTGGAAAGCGAATCGATCGGCCACGGCGCTTCGGGACGCAACGGCGGCTTTGTGTTCGCCGGTTATTCGCTGGACGAACAGGCGCTGCTAGACAGACTCGGCGCGGACAAGGCGCGCGCGTTGTACGCGCGCACGGTCGTGGCGGTCGAATTGATCCGCTCGCGCATCGCGCGCTATGCGATTGATTGCAACGCGAGGGATGCGGGCGTGATCTGGGCCAATTGGTTCCGCGATCCGCAAGTCTTGCGCGAACGTCAAAAGCTGCTTGCGGAGCAGTACGGCGTCGAGTGGGAATGGCTGCCGAAGGAAAAGCTGCGAGAACTGATCGTCAGCGAGCGCTACAGTGACGGCATGTTCGAGCACAACGCGCTGCATCTGCATCCGCTGAATTATTTGAATGGCTTGGCGCACGCTGCGGCGAGCCAGGACGTGGCGATCCACGAGCACAGCCGGGCGCGCAAGATCGATCGCGATGGTCTGAATTGGCGGATACGCACCGAAGGCGGCGAAGTGCGCGCGCCAACCGTGGTGCTGGCTTGCGGCGGTTACCTCGCGCGGCTCCGGCGCGAAGTCGATCGCGCGGTGTTGCCGATCGCGACTTATGTGATGGTCACGGAAACGCTGGGTGAGCGCTTGCGCGAATGTCTGCGCACGCGAGCTGCGATCTACGATACTCGCTTTGCCTTCGACTACTATCGCGCGTTGCCGGATACACGGCTGTTGTGGGGCGGTCGCATTTCGGTGCGTGATCGCTCGCCGCGTTCGGTGCAGAAACTATTGATGCGCGATCTGCTGCGTGTATTCCCGCAATTGAAAGGCGTGCGCATCGATTATGCATGGTCGGGGTTGATGAGTTACGCGCGCCACCAAATGCCGCAGCTCGGCACGCGCGGCGACGGCTTATGGTGGATGCAGGCATTCGGTGGGCACGGCGCGGCGCCGACCGCGGCCGCCGGCGAACTTCTGGCTTCCGCGATCGCCGACAACGACGAGGGTTGGCGCGAACTCGCCGATTTCGGATTGACGCGCAGCTTCCGTCCGTTCGGCACACTCGCCGCGCAAGCCAATTACTGGTGGCTGCGGGGCAGAGATCGGCTGAAGAAAACATTGGAAGGGTAAGCAGATGCATGTGGTAGTACAACCACACATGCGGCTGTTATAGCCGCTCACGGGATGAAGATCGGGGGTCGTATTAAGGTTCGATGGACATTTGGAATTCTTGTTGTACTTGTTGCAATCTCCTCAAATGTTGTTGTTGGCGCTGAGACAATCGACATACCGACGTCACAGGATACGCAGCTCTTTGTGTCGCAATGTAAGGATGCCATCGCGCTCTTGGATAGCGAAGCGAGCGATGAAACTAGAAGTGTCCGTCCAAGTTGGGAAGGAGCAACATCCTGCGCAAGTTATGTGCGCGGCGTAATGGATGCTATGCGGAACTTTCCAGGTGGCAAACTTTCGGGCACAAACGTCCGCATTTGTATCCCCGACGGGACTGCGCCGAGGGATGTAATTCGCCGCATCGTGGCCACTACGGTCGAGTGACCGTCGCTTGCGAATTCTCAGTTGGGTGACTACGGCTTGACAATCGTTGCGATCCAGTCGTTATACGAATGCATATAATCGCGAGCTCTGATTTGGTTGGCGGTCAAAGCGCTTCGAATATCAATGCATATAATCGCGAGCTCTGATTTGGTTGGCGGTCAAAGCGCTTCGAATATCCCGGCCGCGCCCATACCGATGCCGATGCACATGGTCACCATGCCGTATTTCTGTTTGCGGCGGCGCAGGCCGTGGATCAAGGTCGCGACCCGGATCGCGCCGGTGGCGCCGAGCGGATGACCCAGCGCGATCGCGCCGCCCAGCGGATTCACTTTTTCGGGATCCAGATGCAGATCGCGGATCACCGCCAACGATTGCGCGGCGAATGCCTCGTTCAATTCGACCCAGTCCAGATCGTCCTGTTTGATGCCGGTTTGCTTCAGCGCCTTCGGGATGGCTTCTTTCGGGCCGATGCCCATGATCCGCGGCGGCACGCCGGCGACCGAGTAACCGACGAAACGCGCCAGAGGCGTCAAGCCGTAGTCGTTGATCGCGCGTTCGCTGGCCAAGAGCACCGCGCCGGCACCATCGGACATCTGCGAGGAATTGCCGGCCGTGACGCTGCCGTTGCGTTTGAACACCGGCTTCAATTTCGCCAGCGCTGCGGCGTTGGTATCGCGGCGCGGGCCTTCGTCCTGCGCGATCACACGGCGATCCTCGATCACGCCGCGCGTGGCAAGATCGGGATAATTGTCGTCGAGCGGGTAGGGCGCGATCTCGTCGTCGAACTCGCCATTGGCTTGCGCGGCCAATGCGCGCTGGTGGCTGCGCAGCGCGAACGCGTCCTGCTCCTCGCGGGTGATCTTCCATTGCGAGGCCACGTTCTCGGCGGTGATGCCCATGCCATAAGCGATGCCGATATTCTCGTCGGTGAAGATCGCCGGATTCATCGCAACTTTATGGCCCATCATCGGCACCATGCTCATCGACTCGGTGCCGCCGGCCAGCATCAGATCGGCGTCGCCCAGACGGATGCGATCCGCCGCGGTGGCGACGGCCTGCACGCCCGACGAACAGAAACGGTTGATCGTCATACCGGGCACGGAATCCGGCAGACCCGCCAGCAACGCGCCGATGCGCGCCACGTTCATACCTTGCTCGGCTTCCGGCATCGCGCAACCGATCACCACGTCGCCGACGCGGGCGGGATCGATGCCGGCGCATTGCTCCAACGTTTCGCGCAGCGCGTGCGCCAGCAGATCGTCGGGCCGCGTGTTGCGGAACACGCCGCGCGGCGCCTTGCCGACCGGTGTGCGCTTGGCCGCGACGATGTAGGCGTCATGGGTTTGTTTTGTCATTGGATTATCTCTTTCTCCTCATTCCCGCGAAAGCAGGAATCCAGTGTCTTTTATTTGAATCAAATGGGTCCCGTGTCGTCGGCCATCCATGGCCTGCACGGGATGAGTGCATCCTGCACTCAGTTTCTGAGCGGTTTTCCGGTCTTCAGGGTATGCGCGATGCGTTCCTGGGTTTTTTGCATCTGGGCCAGTTCGATGAAATGCCGACGTTCGAGATCGAGCAGCCATTGTTCGTCGACTTGCGAGCCGCGTTCGATGTCGCCACCGCACAAAGTGTCGGCGATACGCTCGGCGATTGCGTAATCGTGTTCGGAAATGAAATGACCTTCCAGCATGTTGACTAGTTGCGCCTTGATGGTCGCGGTGCCGACGTCGCCGGCCACGGTGACGTCGCGCGGCGGCAGAGGCGGGCGCCAGCCGGATTCGGCCAGCGACGACGCGACGTTCTTCGCCACGTACAACAGTTCGTACGCGTTGAAGACCACCACATCGGATTCGCGCAGCAGGCTAAGCTGTTTGGCTTCCAGCGCGGAACCGCCGACCTTGGCCATCGCCACGGTCTCGAAAGATTTCTTGATCAGCGGGAACGGATCGTTGTCGAGCGCGCGTTGCGAGGCGCGCAGCGCGAGTTCCTTCAAGCCACCGCCGGCGGGCAGCAGGCCCACGCCAGCCTCGACCAGTCCGATGTAGCTTTCCAGCGCCGCGACCGTGCGCGCGCAGTGCATCTGGAATTCGCAGCCGCCGCCGAAGGCCAGCCCGCGCACCGCGGCGATTACCGGCACCAGCGAATATTTCAGCCGCATGCTGGTTGTCTGGAAGTTGGCGATCATCGCTTCCAGTTGCGCGAGCCTGCCTTCATGCAGCAAGCCCAACATGCCTTTCAAGTCCGCGCCCGCGGAGAACGGCTCGCCGGTCTGCCACAGCACGATTGCCCTGAAGCGGCGCTCGGATTCACCGACCGCATGTTGCAATCCGTCGAGCACCGCATCGTTGACGGTGTGCATTTTGGTCTTGAACGAGACGATGCCGACGTCATCGCCCAGATGCCACAGACGAAGTCCATCATTTTCGTATACGTTAGTCTCGGGTTCGAATTTCTCGCCGAGCAGCGCGTCCGGAAACAATTGGCGTTTGTAAACCGGTGCGTTCGAACGCGGCAGATCGCGCTTCGCATTCGGCGACCACGAGCCTTCCGCATAATGGACGCCTTTACGCCCATCCGTGACCCACGCCGGCAGCGACGCATCGCTCATCGTCTTGCCGGACTCGATGTCATCCTCGATCCATTGTGCAACCTGTTGCCAGCCCGCCACTTGCCAGGTTTCGAACGGGCCGAGCTTCCAGCCGTAACCCCAGCGAACCGCGAAGTCCACGTCGCGCGCGGTCTTGGCGATATCATTCAGGTGATACGCGCTGTAATGGAAGAGATCCCGGAACATCGCCCACAGAAATTGCGCCTGGACATCGCGCGATGCGCGCAGTTTGGCGAACTTCTCGGCCGAATCCTTGACCGCGAGGATCGCGGCGACATCGTCGGATAATTTTTGACCGGCGGGGCGGTAGTCCTGCTTGGCAAGATCCAATACCAGGATGTCCTTGCCGGCCTTGCGATAGAAACCCGCGCCACTCTTCTGACCCAGCGCGCCTTTTTCAATCAGTGCGGTCAACCACGCTGGCGCCTTGAAGTACTCGTGCCACGGATCGTCCGGCAGGGTGTCCGACATGGTTTTGATAACATGCGCCATGGTGTCCATTCCCACCACGTCGGCGGTGCGATAAGTCGCCGACTTCGGGCGTCCGATCGCAGGGCCGGTCAGCGCATCGACGGTGTCGAAGCCCAGGTCGAACGCTTGGGTATGGTGCATCGTGGCCAGGATCGAGAACACGCCGATACGGTTGCCGATGAAGTTGGGCGTGTCCTGGGCGCGCACCACGCCCTTGCCAAGCGTGGTGGTGAGGAATGCCTCGAGCGCGTCGAGCAGCGCCGCGTCGGTCTGCTTGCTGGGAATCAATTCGACCAGATGCATGTAGCGTGGCGGGTTGAAAAAGTGCACGCCGCAAAAACGGTGTCGCAGGTTTTCCGGCAGCGCCTCGGCCAGTTTGTCGATCGACAATCCCGAGGTATTGCTGGCGAGAATCGCGTGCGCCGGCAAATGCGGCGCGATCCTCTTGTACAGATCACGTTTCCAATCCATCCGTTCGGCGATCGCCTCGATCACCAGATCGCATTCCTTCAGTCGATCGATATCTTCGTCGTAATCGGCGGCGGTGATCGCGGCGGCGCGCGATTTCTCGGCCAGCGGTGCGGGCGAGAGTTTGGCGAGATTCGCGATGGCGTTGCCCGCGATAGCATTCTTTGGGCCTTCTTTCGCGACGAGATCGAACAGCAGGGTTTCGACGCCCGCGTTGGCCAGGTGCGCGGCGATCTGCGCCCCCATCACGCCGGAGCCCAGCACCGCGGCTTTGCGGATCCACAAAGTATCAGGCATGTATGGAATCCTTTAACAAGACAGCGAGATATATGCTGGGAATGGGAAGTAGGGAGTAGGGAGTAGGGAGTAGGAAGTAGGAAGTAGGAAAGCCGGGATGTGATGGAGAGAGGTATACGCGCACCTACTATCGATTACCCATTTCCAATTTCCGCTTCAATCATTCCCGCAATCCCGCCGCGGCGAAGCGGATCAGGTGTTGCGCGGCGCGCTCGCGGAAATCGCGTTCCGATTGTCCGTGGCGCCGCTTGATCACACCGAAATCCGCCATCGCATAAGTCAGCGCACCGGCAACGATGTCGAGGCGCCAGTACAATTCTTCCTTGTCCAGGTGCGGCAGCAGTTTGGCAAACGCCCCGGCGAATTCGCGCAACACATGGCCATAATTATCGGACAGGAATTTGCGCAGATGTTCGTTGTGCTCGGCATAGGCGCGAGCCAAGACCCGCACGAAGGCCGAGCCGCCGCTGCGATCCAGCGACAATTCCAGCGCGGGCGTGATGAAGGCGTCCAGCACTTCTTCCAATGAGGCTTTGGATTTGGCGGTAACGCAAGCTAGCGCAGCCATTCGGCGCGCATTGAGTTCGTCGAGGCGGCGGCGGAACACCTCCTCGATCAATTTATCCTTGGAGCCAAAGTGGTAGTTGACCGCAGCCAGGTTAACGTTGGCTGCAGTGGTAACCTGACGCAACGAAGCGCCGGCGAATCCATGCCTTGCGAACAGATCCTCGGCTGCGCCGAGGATGCGTTGTTTGGTCGAGAACAGCGGGGCTTCGCTCATGTCGGGAGGCGTCAAATCGAAGGATCCGGCCACGGAACGCTTGCCAAGGATGGCAGCTTTGGCCGCTGGTTGATCTTTTGGGTGCACGGGCAAACGCAAATACCAACCTTCAAACGATCGTTTGAATTCTAGGCTCACCCCGTGCAATGGTCAAACCGGATCGGGGCGTGTCAACGGCGATCCTTTGGGCTAGAATCAGTGAATATTTTGTGAGCTAACTCCGCATTCGGCCGCGAATTCCGTTGTACCCTCGCGGCGCAATGGGGTCTAAGTTCACGTTTCGATACAACCGGAATCCCGCGAGGAACGCATGGCGCTCGAGCGCAGCCTGTCTATCATCAAACCCGACGCCGTGGCGAAAAACGTCATCGGCGAAATCTATTCGCGTTTCGAGCAAGCCGGATTGAGGATCGTCGCGGCGAAAATGAAACATCTTTCGCGCAAGGAAGCCGAGGGTTTCTATGCGGTGCACCGCGAGCGGCCATTCTTCAAACCGCTGGTCGAGTTCATGGCATCGGGGCCGGTGATGGTGCAGGTGCTGGAAGGCGAGGGCGCGATCGCGAAGAACCGCGAACTGATGGGCGCGACCAATCCCAAGGATGCCGCGGCCAGAACGATTCGCGCGGATTTCGCGCAGAGCATCGACGCCAATGCGGTGCACGGCTCCGATGGCGTAGACACCGCGCGTTTCGAGATCGGTTATTTTTTTGCGGAAGTGGAACTTTGCCCACGGTGAACGAAATCGTCAAAATCAATCTGCGATTAGCTTGTGCGTTCATGCTTGAACGCGAGGATCAAAAGGTGGCCAGTCCTGGTCGCACTCTTCTAATGAAGCATCGAGGCGCTGGGTGAACGGCACGGCCAAAATCAACCTGCTTGACTTGGATCGTAGTGGGCTGCGCGCGTTTTTCGCGCGGCTCGGCGAAAAACCGTATCGTGCCGATCAGGTGATGAAGTGGATTTACCATCACCTCGAATCCGATTTCACGGCGATGACCGATCTGGGCAAGACACTGCGCGACAAGCTTGGCGATGTGGCCGTGGTCGAGCCGCCGAAAGCATTGCTGGAGAAGGTCTCCAGGGATGGCACCCACAAATGGCTGCTGGGCATGGACGGCGGCAACGCGATCGAGACCGTGTACATCCCGGAGCCCACGCGCGGCACGCTGTGCGCATCGAGCCAGGTTGGTTGCGGTTTGAACTGCACGTTCTGCTCGACCGGCACGCAAGGTTTCAACCGCAATCTTTCCACCGCCGAAATCGTCGGCCAGGTCTGGGTCGCGGCGAAGCAACTCGGCAACATGACGCATCAACGCCGCCGTATCACCAACGTGGTAATGATGGGCATGGGCGAGCCGCTGTTAAACTTCGACAACGTGGTGCGCGCGATGAATTTGATGCGCGACGATCTCGGCTTCGGCCTGGCCAACAAGCGCGTGACACTTTCGACCGCGGGGTTGGTGCCGATGATCGATCAACTATCCGAGATCAGCGACGTTTCGCTGGCGGTGTCTTTGCACGCGCCGAACGACGAGCTGCGCACGCAACTGGTGCCCCTCAACAAGCGCTGGCCGATCGTGGAACTGCTCGCAGCGTGCGCACGTTACGCGGCCAGGCGTCCACGCACTGCGATCACGTTCGAATACACCTTGATGCGCGGCGTCAATGACACGCCGGAACTGGCGCGGCAACTTGTCAAGTTGATGCGCCGGCTGCCGGCCAAGGTCAATCTGATCCCGTTCAATCCCTTTCCGGGGACGCAATACCAACGTTCGGACGAATTCGTGATCCGCGCGTTCCAGACGATCCTGCTGGAGGCCGGCGTGCAGGCAATGGTGCGGCGTACTCGCGGAGACGACATCGACGCTGCCTGCGGGCAGCTCACCGGCCAGGTGCTGGATCGCACGCGCCGCAATGCGGAGTTCCGCAAACGATTGGCTTCGTCTGCATTGATCGAGGAGCACGCACATGCGGCGTAGTTTGCCCGCCATCATGGCCCTGACCTCGCTGGCGCTGGCCGCCGGCGGTTGTGCGCGCAACAAGATCATCAATGTCGACAATGGCAACAATCTGAAAAGCGAGCCACAGGAAAGCAAGCAGGACGAAAAACGCGACGCCGCGCAAATCCATACCCAACTCGGCGCGCAACTGATGGAGCGCGGAGAGTTGAAGGATGCCGACGAAAAATTCAAGATGGCAATCCAGTTCGACGACAGTTACGAACCCGCGCACACCATGCTGGCAATCCTGGACGAGCGCATCAAACAGCCGCAACTCGCCGAGCAGCAATATCGTCGCGCACTGGCGATCGATCCCAAGAACGGCGATACCAACAACAACCTTGGCTATTTCCTCTGCCATCACGGACGCGGCAACGAAGGGATGCAATATCTGCAGCGCGCACTCTCCGACCCGTTCTACAAGACGCCTGCAACCGCCGACACCAACGCCGGCGCATGCCTGATAAGTATGGGTAATAACGCCGCTGCGGAACCTTATCTGCAAAAAGCGTTGCACGCCGATCCGGATTATCCCGACGGGCTTTATCAAATGGCGCAGCTTCTGTACGCGAAGAACGACGCCTTCCGGGCGCGCGCTTTCCTGCAGCGGTTCGAGGCGCAAGGTACTGCGACCCCCGATGCGCTGTTGCTGGGTTACCGGATCGAATCAAGGCTGGGCGATGCGGATGCCGCCCGGAATTACGCCAACCGTCTGCGCGACCAGTTCCCGGATTCGGAACAGACGCAGAAACTAGGTGCCAATCCGCCATGAAAACCCCTGCGCAGAACAACGATCTGTTTGCGTCCGCCAGCGCGCCTGCGATCGACGCGGGCAACGAAATGCGTCTGCGCGCGGAAGACATTGCCATGGAAACACCGCACGGCAGCGCGGGCGCCTGCGACTTTGGCAAGCGGCTCGCCGCGGCTCGCATGGCGCGCGGCATGAGCCAGCAGGAATGCGGCCAGGCATTGCGGTTGCCAATGCGCGTGCTGCAAAAACTCGAGGCAGGGGATGTCGGTGACGCCGGGCAACAGGTGTTCGTGCGCGGCGCGCTGCGCAATTACGCGCGTCTGTTGGGCCTGCCGACCGCGGTGGTCGACACCGCCCTGGCAACCACGGCCCCGCCGCAACACACGGTGCTGGTCCCAGCCGGCAACGTTCCGCGCGGTCGGTGGAGGCTGCAACGCTACGGCGCCGCGGCGACGTATATTGTGCTGACAGC
>JBDTAJ010000134.1:0-8092 GCA_039924705.1 Rhodanobacteraceae bacterium | reverse complement strand
CCGCGTCCAATGCGCGCATGATCTTTGGATCGCCATCGATCACGAACGGGCCTTTCTGGTCGATCTCGTGCAGCCCCTCTTCCTTGACGTTGCCTGCCACGATGCCGGAAAACGCGCGGCGCAGATTGGCGGCCAGCAAGTGCGGGTCGCGTCCCTGATGCAGGTTCAGCGCCGCCATCGCCTCGTGGGTCGGGCGGAACGGCAATTGGAAATCGTGCGGAATCTTCAACGCCCAGTTGAAGAAAAACGCATCGTGCTGCGCGACGCGATACTGCCGCACGTGCTCGATGCCGCGCATCATTTCGTGCGCCACTTCGACCGGATCGTCGACGATGATCCGGTAGCGCTGCGCGATTTTCTCGCCCAGCGTCAGCTTCAGGAACGTGTCGATCTGTTCGAAGTACTGCGCCGCGATTGCGGGTCCGGTGAACACCAGCGGAAACGGCAACTGCGCATTGTCGGGATGCAACAGTATTCCGAGTAGATACAGGATTTCCTCGGCGGTGCCGACGCCGCCGGGGAAAACGATAAAGCCATGTCCGATGCGCACGAAGGCTTCCAGCCGCTTCTCGATATCCGGCAGGATCACCAGATTATTGACGATCGGATTCGGCGATTCGGCGGCGATGATGCCGGGTTCGGTCAACCCGATGTAGCGGTTCTTGAAGTGGCGCTGCTTGGCGTGCGCGATGGTCGCGCCCTTCATCGGCCCCTTCATCGCGCCCGGCCCGCAGCCGGTGCAGATGTCCATGCCGCGCAGGCCTAGCTGATAGCCGACATCCTTGGTGTAGTCGTATTCCTCGCGCGAGATCGAGTGCCCGCCCCAGCACACCGCGAGATTCGGGTTGGCGCGCGCCAGCAGAACGCGCGCGTTGCGCAGAATGTCGAATACCGCATGGGTGATGCCGGACGAGTCGGCGAGATCGAATTGATTGGCATCCAGCTGCGTGGACACGTACACGATGTCGCGCACCACTGCGAACAATAATTCGTTGGTGCCACGAATGATGCGACCGTCGACGAACGCTTGCGCCGGCGCGTTCTTCAATTCCAGCTTGATGCCGCGATCCTGTTGCAGCACCTGGATGTCGAAATCGGCGTAGCGGTCCAGCATCGAGCGCGCGTCGTCGTGCATATCGCCGGACGTGAGCACCGCCAACGCGCACGAACGCAACAACGTGTGCAGACCGGCGGCGGTGGCGTCGCGTAGCCGCGCGATCTCGTTGCGCGAAAGGACGTCAAGGGTGCTGGCCGGCACGATGCGGGCGCTGATGGTCGCGGGTTTTCCGAGGGTGTGAATGTCGTTCATTCAATGTGTCCAGTTCTATATGCGATCGATCCATCGGACCATCGCCATCAACCATCGCTGCCTCAGCCTGGATGCAGATAGGCCGCCACGCCGCCCAGGAACATCTGCACCGACAGCGCCACTAGCAGCATACCCATCAACCGTTCCAACGCGGTCAACACGCTCTCGCCGAGCCAGCGAAACAGCCACGTCGACGACAACAGGATGATTGCGGTCGCCAGCCACGCCAGCAACAACGCGATGCCCCACTCCACCGTGCGCCCCGGTTGCGAATTGGTCAGCAGCAGCAACGCCGCCATCGCCGAAGGGCCGGCCACGCCGGGAATCGCCAGCGGCACGATAAAGGGCTCGCCCTGCCCGACCGGCCCGAAGATGCCGCCCTCGGAGGGCGGAAACACCATCTTGATCGCGATCAGGAACAGCACGATGCCGCCGGCGATGCTGACCGACTCCTGCTTCAATTGCAGCACGCGCAGGATGAATTGACCGCCTAGCAGGAACGCAATTAGAACCGCCAGTGCGATCAGCAGCTCGCGCGTCATCACCCAACGCCGCCGTCGCGGTGGCACGTGCTTGAGCAACGACAGGAAGAACGGAATGTTGCCGAGCGGGTCGAGGATCAGGAACAGCAGGATCCCGGCCGATAGCGTGGTCATTTGGGTTTCCATCGAGCCATCCTGATGTTGGTTCAACTACAAGCAAGTATCCGTCCATGGAGCAACCCAGATCGGCGTCCCTGCCTCACCCTTATTCGGCCTGCGCAATGCGCTACTCCGCATCGCGCAAGCGCGCCTCATTCGATGCGCAAATCCAGCACGCCCCCGCGCGCTTCGCGCGCGGCCGGCGACAACAGATACACCACGGCGCGTGCCGCGATGTCGGGCATCGGCACCGTCGTCGCATCCTCGCCGAACCATGCCATCCGCCGCAACGCGGTGCGCATCGGCGCGGGCAAAAGCGCGTGCGCGCGCAGCGAAGAACCCTCGGTTTCCTGATGCAGGATCGACACGAGACCCTCCAGCGCGGCCTTGCCTACGCCATACGCGCCCCAGTGCGCGCGGCTCATCCGCTCGCGATCGTCCAGCACGAACACCACGGCGGAATCGGCGCGCGCCTGCAACAGCGGCATCATCGCCTGCGTTAACAGAAACGGCGCGCTGACATTGACGTGCAGGGTTTCCACCCAATCTTTCGGTCGATGCATCGCCAGCGGCGTCAACCCTTCGAAACGCGCCGCGGCGTGCACGATGCCGTCGAGGGTGCCGAGTTCGTTGCCAACCGTCTCGGCGAGATTCTCGTAATCGGCGGGCGTGGCGCCGAGCAGATCGACCGCCTGGATCACCGGCCGTGGTGCACCAGCAATCGCGACGATCTCGTCGTGGACTTTTTCCAGCGCGCGCACCTTGCGTCCGACCAGCAGCACGACCGCGCCCGCGCGCGCGCAAGCCAGCGCCGCAGCGCGGCCCAACCCGCCTGCCGCGCCTGTGATCAGGATCGTGCGCCCCGCCAACACGTCGCCAGCGGATTGCCACTCCGCCGGCAGGCGCGCGGTCGGCAGGCTCATTGCGCGGCGGCTTTGCCGACGTCTTGGACCATGCGCTGCAATTCGCCGGACTGGTACAGCTCCAGCGCGATATCGCAACCGCCGATCAATTCGCCGTTGATGTAGAGCTGCGGAAAAGTCGGCCAGTTGGAATAACGCGGCAGATTGGCGCGGATTTCGGGGTCTTCCAGGATGTTGACGGAATGAAACTCCGCGCCGACCGCGGCCAGCGCCTGCGAGGTGCGCGCGGAAAACCCGCACATCGGAAACTGCGGTGTGCCTTTCATGTACAACACGATCGGGTGTTCGGAAAGCGTGCCCTTGATGCGTTCGATGACGTCTGTCATGGCGTTCTCTTGTGTGTGGGCCGATCGTTCCCGCATTCACGCCGCCAATACGGCGGCATCATGCAATGGGGTTAGAATGGCCGTTGGCGTTGCGTCGAGATGCGAATTGTAGCAGTGCATCAACGCGGCCGGACCCGCTATTCCAAGGAGCAAAAAACCATGGCGATCGAACTCCCCCCGCTGCCCTACGAGCGCAACGCACTGGCGCCGCATATCTCCGCGGAGACGCTGGAGTATCACTACGGCAAGCATCACAAGGCGTACGTCGACAACCTCAACAAGCAAATCGAGGGCACCGACTTCGCCGACATGAATCTTGAAGACATCGTCAAGAAGGCCACCGGCGGCATGTTCAACAATGCTGCGCAAGCGTGGAACCACACCTTCTATTGGAACTCGCTTTCGCCCAATGGCGGCGGAGAACCCACCGGCAAACTGGCCGACGCGATCAAGAAGGCGTTCGACGGTTACAACAAGTTCAAGGAGGAATTCTCCAAGATCGCGACCGGCACTTTCGGTTCCGGCTGGGCGTGGCTGGTACAACGCAGCGATGGTTCGCTGGGCTTGGTCAGCACTTCCAACGCGGGCACGCCAATCACCGGCAGCGACCGCCCGCTGCTGACCTGCGATGTATGGGAGCACGCCTATTACATCGATTACCGCAACGCACGGCCGAAATACGTCGAGGCCTATTGGAACATGGTCAATTGGGATTTTGCGGCGACGCAGATGGCGTGAAATCCATTCGGCACGGAAGCGATGAAGGCCGCCCCGCGAGGCGGCCTTCGCGTTTGAGCATATCGACGTGCTGCCTTAAGCTCGACGGGTTTTTGCACTACTGCGGTTACTGCCGGGATATTTCTTGAACACCACGCCAGCCGTCGAACGCCGCGGATCGCGGTTGTCCGTCTTTTTTGCGGCGCTGGTGCTGGCATTGCTGGTGGCTGCGTTGAATTTCGTGCTGTGGGGCGTGGCCGACCGTCCCACCCAGGTCGAGCCTTGGCGCGGCCAGGTCGCCGGTTTCGCCTTCAGCGCGTTCCAGCGCTATCAAAGTCCGCTCGACGACAGCTATCCCAGCGATAGCGAACTCGACGCCGATCTCGATCTGCTGTCGCAATACACCGATCGCATACGCACCTACTCGTCGCTGGAAAGCGCGTCGATCCCGCGACTGGCCATGCAACGTCACCTGGACGTGCTGGCCGGCGCGTGGCTGGATCGCCGCGACGACAACAACGAGCGCGAACTCGATGCGCTGATCGCGCAGGCGAAACGCTGGCCGAATATCAAGCGGGTGATGGTCGGCAACGAAGTATTGTTGCGCAACGACATGTCGCCGACCGAGCTGATGGCTTGGCTCGATCGCGCGCGCGCGGCGATCCACCAGCCCGTCTCGACCGCGGAACCCTGGCATATCTGGGAACAGCCTCCGGAACTGGCGCGGCACGTGGATTTCATCACCGTCCATTTATTGCCGTACTGGGAAGGCGTGCCGCGCAAGGACGCGGTCGGCGACGTGTTGTTTCGCTACCGGCAATTACAAAAGTTGTTTCCGGGCAAGCACATCGTAATCGGCGAGGTCGGTTGGCCATCCAACGGCGATCGCTACGAATACGCGCAACCGTCCACCGCCAATCAGGCGATTTTCCTGCGCCAGTGGTTCAACGCCGCGCGCAAAAACGGCATCGACTATTACATCATGGAAGCGATCGACCAGCCGTGGAAAGAGAGCCTCGGCGAGGGCCGGGTCGGCGCTTACTGGGGCATGTTCAATGCGAACAGGCAGTTGAAGTTTCCCATGAGTGGGCCGGTGCTGGAAGATACGCATTGGCCATGGAAGGCCGCGGCCGCGGCGCTGCTGGCATTCGCGCCGATGCTGTGGTTTGCGTGGGCATTCGCGCGTTTCCGGCTGACTGGACGCTTGGTGTTCCTCGCGCTGATCCAGCTCGCCGCCGCCTTGGTCGTGTGGTCGGTGACGGTGCCCTTCTTCTTTTATCTCGACGTGGTCGACTGGGCGATGCTGGCGCTGCTGTTCCCCGCGCAGTTGGCGATCCTGGCGATCCTGTTGATCAACGGTTTCGAGTTCACGGAAGTTTTGTGGCGGCGGCGCTGGCTGCGGCATTTCGGCTTGCTGCCACCGGACGACGCGGCGACGCAACCGTTCGTGTCGATCCATCTGGCCTGCCACAACGAGCCGCCGGAGATGGTGATCGCCACGCTCGATTCGCTGGCCGCGCTCGATTACCACAATTACGAAGTGCTGGTGATCGACAACAATACGAAGGACGAAGCGGTGTGGCTCCCGGTGCAAGCGCACTGCGAAAAACTCGGTGCGCATTTCCGTTTCTTCCATCTCGATCCGTGGTCCGGCTTCAAGGCCGGCGCGCTCAACTTCGGCTTGAAGGAAACCGACGCCCGCACGGACGTGGTCGCCGCGATCGATGCCGATTACGTGGTGCGCGTGGATTGGTTGTCCGCACTGACCGGTTATTTCCACGATCCAAAAATCGCGATAGTGCAATGCCCGCAGGCGCACCGCGATTTTGAACACAACGCTTTCCGGCGCATGACCAATTGGGAATCCGACGGTTTCTTCCGGATCGGCATGCACCATCGCAACGAGCGCAACGCGATCATCCAGCACGGCACCATGACCATGGTGCGGCGCTCCGCGCTGGAAGGCACTGGCGGCTGGGCGGAGTGGACCATCTGCGAAGACGCGGAACTGGGATTGCGGCTGATGCACGCGGGTTACGACACGATCTATGTCGATGAAGTGATGGGAAAGGGACTGACTCCCGCGGATTTCACCGCGTACAAATCGCAGCGTTACCGCTGGGCGTTCGGCGCGATGCAGATCATGAAAGGCCGCTGGGGCTGGATGGTGCATCGCGGACCGTTGTCGGGTGGACAGCGTTTCCATTTTCTCACTGGCTGGGTCTCGTGGTTCGCCGACGCGCTGCATCTGGTGTTCACATTGATGGCGCTGGCCTGGACGGTCGGCATGCTGGCGTGGCCGGGTATTTTCAGCCTGCCGATGCAGTTGTTCCTGATCCCGGTGCTGGGTTTCTTCATCGCCAAAGCGCTGTTCGGCATTGTGCTGTATCGCGCGCGCGTGCCCTGCACCTGGCGCGAAACGCTGATGGCCTCGATCGCCAGTATGGGCCTCTCGCACGCGATCGCGCGCGGCATCTGGATGGGCTTGATTAAAAAGAAAGGCGAGTTCGTGCGCACCGCCAAGAGCCGGCGTTTGCGCGGCAAGAAACCCAGCGCAATCGTGTCGGTGCAGGAAGAACTGTTGATGGCGATCGCGCTGACGCTGGCGATCGTCGGCATGGCGATGTATTACGGCACGCAATATCTGGAAGGCCAGCTATGGATGGTAATCCTCGCCGCGCAGGCAATCCCGTATCTCTCCGCACTGATCGGCGCGATGGTGGCGAAGCACTCCGGAGAGACTGTCGGCTAGCGTTCCCGCAACGCTCTTATCACCGACTCGATCTGCGCCTCGCGATGCAATACGACGCCGACCCGCTGTAACGCTTCCGCCAAAACCACATCGTCTCGCGCACAAACCGTGGTATGCCCGACCTTGCGTCCCGCGCGCGGCGATTTGCCGTAGTCGTGCCAATGCGCTCCTGCTTGCGCGAGCAACGCGCGCGCATCCGGCAACTCGCCGATCCAGTTCAACATGCAGCTCGTGCCGATCGCGCTGGTATCACCCAACGGCAGGCCCAGCACCGCGCGCACGTGGTTTTCGAATTGTGACGTGACCGCGCCTTCGATCGTCCAATGCCCGGAGTTGTGCACGCGCGGCGCCATTTCGTTGCCGAGCAACTTGCCTTCATACACGAACAATTCCAGTGCGAACACGCCCACGTAATCGAGTTTTCCCGCGATCGCGCGCGCATGTTCAAATGCTGCGGATTCCAGCGCCGGATCGATGCGCGCTGGCGCGAGACTTGCCGAAAGAATCCCGTCGGCGTGCCAGTTGCGCGTCAATGGCCAGGTGCGAAAATCGCCATCGTCCCCTCGCGCCCCGATCACCGAGACTTCACAATCGAACGGCACGAACGCTTCCAGGATCAACCCGTGCGCACTTGCTTGGGCGCCGAGCGCGCCCCATGCGGCGTCCGCGTCGTCGACGGATTTCAACCGGAACTGGCCCTTGCCGTCGTAGCCGAGGCGACGCGTTTTCAGGATCGCCGGCGCGCCGATGTCGCGCAATGCGTTGTCGAGATCGGCGCGCGTATCGACCGCGGCGAACGCCGGCGTGGCCAGACCGCATTCGCCGAACAAGGTTTTCTCGGCCAGCCGGTCCTGCGCGATGGCCAGCGCGCGCGGATTGGGCGACACCTGCACGCGTTCGCTGAGCCACTGCGCGGTTTCCGCCGGCACATTCTCGAAATCGAACGTGGCGACGTCGATCTGTCGCGCGAAAGTTTCGAGCGCGTCGAAATCGCGCCAGTCGGCGCGCGTGAGCGGCGCGATCTGTCCGGCGCAGGCATCTTCCGAGCTATCGACGACCACGAAGCGGGCGCCCAACGGCGCGCCGGCCAGGATCAGCATGCGCGCGAGCTGGCCGCCGCCCAGGATGCCTATCGTGCTCATCGAAGCTTGCGGGGATCGGGATGTTTCAATACCTGCGCGGTCTGCGCGACGCGATATTTCTCCAGCGCTTTCGCCGCTTTCGCGTCGTGCAATGCAACGATCGCCGCGGCCAGCAACGCCGCATTGACCGCGCCGGCCTTGCCGATCGCCAGCGTGCCGACCGGGATGCCGGCCGGCATCTGCACGATCGAATGCAGCGAATCGACGCCGGACAGCGCCTTGGACTGAATCGGCACGCCAAACACCGGCAGCTCGGTCAGCGCCGCGGCCATGCCGGGCAGG
>JBDTAJ010000133.1:0-6310 GCA_039924705.1 Rhodanobacteraceae bacterium | reverse complement strand
CACGTCGGCCTGCTGGAAATCGCCGGGATGGCGGTGATCCTGGTCGGTGTCGTGGTCATCACGTTGGCGCGCGCGAGACCGCAGCCTGAGGTGGCGTAGCGAAGCGCGCTAAAATGCCGGCTACCACGCATGCCGGTCTCGCGTTTCATTATGATCAAGTGGATCGTCCTTGCCGTACTGGTCGCCTGCGCGATCTATATCCATTTGCGCGGCCGCGTGCGCCACAAGTTCGCGCGCCAGGCCACCGATCACTCTACCTTCATGGCACCGATCAACGTCTTGATGTACGCCTTTTCACGCGCGCCGATCACGCCGTATCTCGACCTTGCCGATTTCCCGGAACTGGAATCGCTGCGCAGCCACTGGCGCGAAATCCGCGACGAGGCGATCGGTCTCTCCGAAGCCAGCCATATCAAGGCGTCGGACAATTACGACGACGCCGGCTTCCATTCGTTTTTTCGCACCGGCTGGAAGCGCTTTTACCTCAAGTGGTACGACGATGAGCCGCATCCGTCGGCGCAGGCACTGTGCCCGCGCACGGTGGAATTGCTGCGCGCATCGCCTTCGGTGAAGGCGGCGATGTTCGCGGAATTACCGCCGGGCAGCAATCTTGGCAAGCACCGCGATCCGTACGCCGGTTCGTTGCGCTATCACTTAGGATTGATCACACCCAACGACGATCGTTGCTGGATCCGCGTCGACGACAATCGCTACAGTTGGCGCGACGGCGAGGGCGTGTTGTTCGACGAGACCTATATCCACTGGGCCGCCAACGAAACGCCACAAAACCGAATCATACTTTTCTGCGATGTCGAGCGGCCGATGAAGTTTCGCTGGGCGGGCGCGCTGAATCGTTTCGTGGCGCGGCATTTCCTCGCCGCCGGCTCCGCGCCCAACCAGGCCGGCGATCGCACCGGTGGCATCAATCGCATCTTCAAATACGTTTACGTGATCCGGCGCGTGTCCAAGGCATTCAAGAAACGCAACCGCAACCTCTACTACCTCGCCAAGTGGACATTGCTGATCGCGATACTCGCCGCGATTTTTGTGCCGTGGCACAGTTGGTGGTGATCGCGCTTCCGCGCGAGTCATCAGAACCAGTTGTTTATCGCAAGATTGCCTTGGTTCCGCTCGCTGCCGCGAGCGGGCGACTTTTGTTTCGGCAATAGCCAAAACCATTGCGCTTGGACGCGATGGTCTCAGCAACATCGTGTTGCCTCGACTCCCCTGCGATGCTCGCCGAACGGCGCCCGCGTCGAACTCGCACATCCCTGTGCTCGGACAATCGTCGCTTATTCCGCCGTTCGACTGCGCTTCTCGGCATCGCGTACAGCGCGGAAGCGCGCTCGCTGGCGACCATCCTTGGCCTGCTTAACAGCATCTTGTAAGTCTTTCGATTAGGTGGAGAAAACTAAAGCTCGCGCAACGCCGTCGTCACCGGCAAACGCGCGGCGCGCATTGCGGGAAATAGTCCGCCGATGAAACCGATCGCCAGCGCCCATTTCAAGCCGCTCCACAACAACTCCGGCGAGACCTTGAACTGGAACACGATTTGGCTGAAATTGCTGCCCAGCGTGGACACGGTGTAATGGTCGAACAGCGCCCACGCGATCAGCGCGCCGAGCACGCCACCGAGCAGCGCCAGCAGCATGGTTTCCAGCATCACCGACACCACCACCGGCGCGCCGCGGAACCCGATCGCGCGCAGAGTCGCAATTTCGCGCGCGCGCGTGGCGACGGCGGCGTACATCGAATTGAGCGCGCCAAAAATCGCGCCGATCGCCATGATCACGCCGACCACGGTGCCGAGGACGCGAATCAGTTTGGCCAGGCCTTCCGACTGTGCGCTGAAATAATCACGCGTTGTCTTGACGTCCACTTTCAGGCGCGGATCGGCCGCTAGCGCCGCCTTGAACTTGTCGAACGCCTTGGCGTCGTCGAGCTTCACCGTCACCGAGGTCACGCTGCTGCCGCGGCGATAGGCCGAGGCGACCACGTCGGCGTCGCCCCACAATTCCGAATCGAATGCATCGCCGGAATCGAACTCGCCGACCACGCTCCAAGTCTGGTTGTTGAGATTGAGCGTGGAACCGATGTCCACCCCTGCGAACTGCTCACGCGCGCCCTTGCCTACATCGAGTTCGCGCAAGCCCGGCGTGAACTTGCGCCCGGCGAGGATCCTGACATTCGGCCGCAACGTCCACGCCTCCGCGCCGACGCCGCGGATCTCGACGTTGGCGTCCAGCCCACTGCTCTTCTTCGGCAACGCGGCGACCACGACCAGTTCCGGCGAGGCGATCGGACGCCCCGCGCTGTCCTTCGCAACGCCCGGCGTCTGCGCGATCAACACCGCGCTGTCGTGGTCGAGCACGGAATTGAGTTCGGCCTGCGCGCCCGCGCGCATCGCGATCGCGGTGTCGTCGCCGCCGGTTTGTTTCAGCGTGGCCTGGAAGCCCTCGCCCATCGCCAGCAACGCAACCAGTACGCCGACCACGCCGGCGATGCCGATCACGATCACGGACGAGGCGCCCCAGCGCGAGGACAGCGTGGACAGGCCGACACCCGTGACCGACAGCGTCTGCCGGCCGCGCCGCGTAAGCGCCAACCACAATGCCAGCAGCACCGCCAAACCTACAGCGCCATACCACGGCAGCAGCGACCAGATCGCCAACGCAACGATCGCGATCACCACCAACAACAATCCAAACAGAAATTTTTTCATGGGTGATTCCTCAGCGGCCCGCCAGCGCATCGACGATCTTCAGGCGCATCCCGCGCAGCGCCGGCAACACGCCCACCACCAATCCGATACCGAGCATCAGGGCGATTGCCACCAACCAGATCGATGCGTCGACATCGGCCATCGGAAGCGTCGCGCCGAGCGCCGCCTTGACGCCGCCGACCACGACCGCCGCCAGAATCATTCCGATCACGCCGCCGATCAGCACCAGCAGGATCGATTCCGTCAGCACCAACAACAAGACGCTGCGGCTGGAAAACCCGATCGTCTTCAACACCGCGAGTTCCGGGATGCGCTCGCGCACCGCCTGCGCCATGGTGTTGCCGGTGAGCAGGATCAGTGTGAAGAACACCGCCGCCATGATCGCGCTGACGATCGCGCCGATGTCGGCGAACTGCTTGACGAAAGCGACGTTGAAGGCGCTTTCGGTTTCCGTCTTGGTCTCATGGTCGGAATTGGCCGAGAGCGCGTCGATCGCATGCGCCACGCGATCGGCCTGATTGCGATCGGTGAGTTTCTCGATATACCAGCCGACGTTGCCGTTGCCGAACTGGCGCGCCTCGTCGAAATAATCCCAGTTGAAGAACAGCACGTTCTCCTGCGCGACCTGCTTGGGGTTACTGGCGTGATAGATGCCGACCAGATCGAAGGTCCACGCATTGCTGCCGTCCTTCTGCGGAAAGATCGTCGCCTGCAACGGAATCTTGTCGCCGATCTTCCAGCCGTATTTCTTGGCGAGCGCCGCGCCCACCACGGCACCCGTACGGGTGTCGCGAAAAGCCTTGCGTTGTGCGGTCGGCAGCACGAATTCCGAA
Organism: Rhodanobacteraceae bacterium; assembly: GCA_039924705.1. GTDB lineage: Bacteria > Pseudomonadota > Gammaproteobacteria > Xanthomonadales > Rhodanobacteraceae > 66-474. Next base: position 2,755 of record JBDTAJ010000133.1, on the reverse strand, counting down.
AACAGTCCAAAGTAATTGTCGCTAACCGCCTCATTCGGAAAGAAATTCTTGGGGTCCTGATAGATGCCGCCGAACCAGTTGGCATAGCCGACATCGGCCACGCCCGGCACGGCATGGATGCGCGTAAGCAGGCTCTTGGGCAGCTCCATCGTGAAACTCACTTTGGAGATCGTGATCAGCCGATCGACGCCTGCCACGCTGTTGCCGGCGTCGGCGAACGCGGTGCGTACCGAGTCGAGCAAGCCGAATAGCAGGAACGCGGCCAACACCGAGAGCATGGTGAAGATCGTGCGCGTCTTGCGCCGAAACAGCGCGGCCCAGACGAGGTGAAAGTATTTCATGGTTTGTATTCCGTCATTCCAAGCGGCGACGCAAGCTCGTCATTCCCGCGAAAGCGGGAATCCAGTGTCTTTCGCGTCTTCGAGCAACTGTACATACAAGTCGCGCCAATACAGGTTGTGCTTTTCAATCAATTCCAGCTTGCGCGCGCGATTCCATTTCTTGATCTGCTTTTCGCGCAAGATCGCCGCTTCCATCGACAGGTGCTGTTCGAAATAAACCAAATTGTGGGTGTGATAGCGCTTGCTGAAGCCTTCCGCCAAATCATAGCGATGCTGCCATATACGCTGGATCAGGTCGCTGGTAACCCCAATGTACAAAGTGTCGTTACGATCGTTCGCCAGCATGTAGACCGCTGTATGCTTCTCTTTAATCGATCCGATTGGAAAGCAAAAGTCACTGGATTCCCGCTTTCGCGGGAATGACGAGAATGGGGCGCCTGGTCCAGATCATCCGGCAACGCCCGACGTGGCCTGTTCGACCAGCGTGCCCTTGTCCAGATGCAGCGTATGGCTCGCGTATTCGGCTGCCTTGGGATCGTGCGTGACCATCAGGACAGTCTTGCCATGTTCGCGGTTCAGCCGCTGCAATAACGTCAGCACTTCCTCGGCCGATTGACGATCCAGATCGCCGGTCGGCTCGTCGCAGACAAGCAGCGTCGGATCGGACACGATCGCGCGCGCGATCGCCACGCGCTGCTGCTGTCCGCCGGACAATTCGCCCGGCTTGTGCGTGTCGCGATCGGCCAGTCCTACCAGTTGCAGCGCGATCTCGGCATTGCGTTTGCGTTGTTTGCCCGACAGTTTGGTCAGCAGCAACGGCAGTTCGACATTGCGTTGCGCCGACAGCGCCGGCATCAGATTGTAGAACTGGAACACGAAACCGACGTTGGCCGCGCGCCAGCGCGCCAGCTCGCTTTCGCTCATTCTGTCGACGCGCTTGCCGTCCACGCTCAAGCTGCCATCGGTCGGCGAATCGAGACCGCCGATCAAATTTAGCAGCGTGGTCTTGCCGGAACCCGACGGCCCCATCAGCGCGAAGAAATCCCCGCGCGCGATGTCGAGATCGATGTGATGCAGCACCTCGAGCTTCTGCTTGCCGCGTTCGTAAACCTTGGACAAACCGCGGATCTGCACCAGCGGCTGGTTACTGCTTTGAACTTCTGCAACGGCTGCGTTCATCGTTGTCTCCCAATCTCCGTCATTCCCGCAAAAGCGGGAATCCAGTGACTCTACTCATTCGCGCCGGATTTCACCGTCACCCGCTCCCCATCCGCCAATTCCTCCGGCGGCGTTTTCACGACCGCCGCGCCCGCGCCCAATCCCGACGTGACCTGTTTCAAATCGTTGAAATCCGCGCCGACGACAACCGGCGTTTGTTTCGCACGTCCGTTATCGATGACAAACACCACGTTCTTGCCCTCGCGTTGCGCGACCGCGGTTTTCGGCACCAGCACGCCGCGTGGCGCCTGCGCATTCCGCGGGCGCTGTTCGAGGAACGACACCCGCGCGCCCATCTCCGGAATAATGCGCGGATCCTTCTTTTCGATCGCGATGCGCACTTTGACGGTGGCCTTGCTGCGATCCGCGCTGGGGATGATTGCGATCACATGCGCGGGAATCCGCCAATCGGGATACGCATCCAGCACCGCTTCCACCGGCATGTCCGGCTTGACCCTGCCGATGTAGGACTCGCTGACATCGACATCGATCTCCAGCGAATCCATGTCGACGATGGTGGCCACGCCCGTGCGCGTGAAGCCGCCGACGGAGAACGGCGACACGATTTCGCCGACCTGCGCGGCCTTGTCGGTGACCACGCCATCGAATGGCGCGCGCACCACGGTGTAATCGTAGTTGACCTGCGCGCCGGCGACCTGCGCCGCCGCGGCTTGCGCCTGGCGTTGCGCCGCCAGCAACGATGCGCGATCCGTCGTGGCCTGAGTGCGCACCTGCTCGGCTTGCTGCTTGGACACCAGCCCGCGCGCGGCGATCGCGTCGAAACGCGCGGCGTCGTGTTGCGCCTGATCCAATTGCGCGGCCGCTTCGGCGGTCTGCGCATGCGCCGCGGCTTCCTGCGCGCGCGCCGTGTCGAGCGCGGCCTTGTAGCCGGCATCGTCCAGCCGTGCCAGGATCTGGCCCTTGCTGACGTGTTCGCCTTCCTCGATCAGCACCTCGGTCAGCGTGCCGGTGATCTGCGCCGAGACCGTCGCCTGTCGCCGCGCGACCACGTAGCCGGTCGCCTGCAGTACCGCCGCGGAATCGTTGTTGGCCGACAATGCCACTGCGGTCGTGGTATCGACCTCGATTGCGCGGCCGCGCAGGAAAAACGCCGCGACGCCGACCGCGATCAGCAGCAGCAACACGATGCCGACCACCCACGGCCAACGCGGAGGCCGCGCGCCGTCGTCGTCGCG
>JBDTAJ010000132.1:0-7974 GCA_039924705.1 Rhodanobacteraceae bacterium | reverse complement strand
CGTAAAACGGAAGTGGGAAGTGGGAAGTGGGAAAGCATAACGACTCCCTACTCCCCACTTTCCGCTCTGAAAATCCAGCGTCGCCACCGCGCCGCGTTCTGCGCGCGGCGCAAGCGTCACGCGCCAGCCGTAGAGTTCGCACAGCCGCCGCACAATTGCGAGACCTAGTCCCGCGCCCTTCACCACTTCGCCCTCGCCGCGCACGCCGCGCTGGAACAGACGCTGCGCGTCTTCGGGCTTGATGCCGGGACCGGTATCCTCGACCAGCACGCGGCCTTCCTGCACGCGCACCAGTACTTCGCCTTCCAGCGTGTATTTGCAGGCGTTGCCCACCAGATTCCCGAGCGCAACCGCGACCACCGACGAAGGCGCTTCCACCGCACATGGGGTTTCCACTTCCATCCGCATCGTCACCGGTTTGTTGGCGATGTGCTGCTGATTGGTGTCGATCACCTCGGCGGCGACCTTGGCGACGTCCGTGGTCTCGCCATCGACCGGGCCGGAGCGTTCCGCGCGCGAAAGCAGCAACAAAGCTTGCGTCAATTCGGTGGATTGGCGCACCGCGCGCTCGATGCGCTTGAGGCGCGTTTTGACTTTCTCCGGCAAATCCGGATTGTCCATCAGCAATTCGGTGGTGGTGGCAATCACCGCCAGCGGCGTGCGCAATTCGTGGCTCACGTCGGCGTTGAATTCGCGGTCGCGTTCGATCATCGAGGCCTGGCGCTGCGCGTAATCGTCCAGCGCGGTCGCCAATTCGCCGACCTCGTCCTCGGCGAAATACGGCGCCAGCGGTTCCGGCGCGCCGCCGCGCCGCAACGCACGCAAACGCTGCGCGAGTTCGGTCACCGGCCGCATCACCCGCGCCGACAGCCACACGCCGATCAGCAGCGACAGCGTGCCCAGCAGGATAACGGTCGCGATCAATGCGACCAGCAGCTGCCGCTTGCCAAGTTCGTCGCGGGTGACGTCGTATAACTCGAATGCGTCGTAATCCGGTGCGCGCCGTACCGCGATCTTGTAGTGATGGGTGCGGCCGTCCGGGCCGACGTTGGTGTAATCGTGCACGCCGGTGCCGAAGTCCTGCCAGTCCAGCGGAATCTTGTATTCCTTGCGCTTGCTGAAGATCCACGGCACCACGAGATTGGTGCCCGCGTGTTGGGTCGGATCCGCGCGCACCTGCTTGACCAGGTTATCGACGTCGTTCTGCAACTGCTCAACGATCAGCCGATTCTCGACGGTGTTGCGCACGTAAACGGCCGCGAACGCGAACAGCGCCGCCAGCCCGAAGCCGAGCAGCGCATAGGAAAGGATGATGCGGCTGCGCAGCCTACGTCGGGATTGCATCCGGATCGACCATGCGGTAGCCGATGCCGTGGCGGGTGTGGATCAGCGGCTTCTCGAACGGCTTGTCGATCGCGGCGCGCAGGCCATGAATGTGCACGCGCAACGAATCGCTATCCGGCAGTTCCTCGCCCCACACGCGCTGCTCCAGATCCTGCCGCGTCACCACGGAGGGGCTGGCCTCCATCAGCGCCTGCAAGAGTTTCAAGCCGATCGGGTTCAACTGGATCGGTTTCCCTTCGCGCATCACGGTGAGCGTGTCGAGGTTGAAAGTGAGATCGGACACCTTCAGCACGCGGCTCTGCGGCCCCTTGCCGCGGCGTGCCAGCACTTCCAGACGCGCGGCCAATTCCTGCAACGCGAACGGCTTGGTCATGTAATCGTCGGCGCCAGATTCGAAGCCAATGAGTTTTTGATCCAGCGCGTCGCGCGCGGTCAACATAAGGATCGGCGTGTGTTTGTGCGCCTCGCCGCGCAGTTTCTTGCACACCTCCAACCCGTCCATGCCGGGCAGGGTCAGGTCCAGCACGATCACGTCGAAATCATTGACCACCGCTAGGTGCAGGCCGGTGACGCCATCGCCGGCGAAGTCGACCACGTGGCCGTGATCCTCCAGATAATCGCCGATGTTGGTCGCGATGTCGTTGTTGTCTTCGATCACCAGCACTCGCATGACTCGAACTCCTCGCCCGGCGCAGAAAATCTCAGCTGCGCCGCAATGGTACAAGCTTAGCGGGAAATACCGCGCGCGGTCGCACGCGGGCGGAAACGGTCAAGCGGATGGCCTTGTGCTCCGCGCCATAGCTCGGCGTCCGGTTGTGTGCCACGAGAACCGCAGCCACGCCGGCCTTCAAGACCTCTCGCTTGAAACGATGCCAAGCCGAAGTGGCTCTAGTGCAAGATCCTGGTTACGGTAGCCCCGGCTTCCCCGATATCCGCGCGGCATAGATGCGTTCCGGTCACGACATGACATACCGCTTTGGCCTGGACTACCAGCCCGGGTGTTGCGGTATTGCTGCTCGCTGGATGCAGGGTGAAGCTCATCGTTTGTCGATAACGTCTGTCGGTGAAATCGCTGGCATGGGTGACCGCGAACTTCCATCCGCGCAATGCACGCGCGGCTGCGTGATCGAATACCCCGGAAGGGCGCGCGTCGACAACGACTGGTGCGCGTACACTGCCATCGCTGTTCAGGCCGAATTCGATGACGACCTGTCCCTCGATTCCTTGATCGAGTGCGCCTTGCGGATAAACCGGCTGTTCGACATGGATGGGTGTCGGCGCGGCGATTTGAGCCGATGGTGCAGCGCGCTCGGGAACGGGTTGCCGCGTGGCAACTATACGAGACGGAACAAGGTCGACCACGCGCATCGGCGCCGCGATGACCAAGTGGCGAGCATCCACGATGTCCGCAGTGGTTTGATCGCCCGGACTCTCGGTCGCCATAGCCTGCTGCCGGTGCAGTCGTGGCCGTGGCAAGGCGATGCGTTTCGGCACCATATCCTTGATCACCAACGCCGGTGCCCCGATCGAGACCGAAAGCAATTGCGGAACCAGCGTTGTCTGGATACTCGACATGGAGTCGGCGAGATCGCGTCTCGTCTCCGCCTGCCTCCATTGCAGTGACAGCGTTAGCAAAGCCAACAGCGACCCGAGCATGACGCCGACAAAACGTGCCGGTGGTTGCGCCAAGGATGCGCCACGAGTCGATCCGGTGATGTGCCACACGCGCTCCAACAAAATGCCGCCACTGGCAGCGAGCACCAATCCGGCGTGGCTTTCACGAAACTCTTCCAACTCGACCAGAGCCGCCACCAGATCCCGTCGGCTGCCGCCGGTAACGCCCAACGCCAACGCGTCGCAAGATATCTCGCGCTCGTTGCGCACATCCCGTGAAATCCAGTGAACCACGGGGTGATAGAACAGCAGTGTTTCGAGGATCACCTGGAACAAATTGGCGAAATGATCCCAGCGCCGTAAATGCGCCAGTTCGTGGGCAAGGATCAATTCCACCTGGGCCGCGGGAAACCCGCAGCAAACCGCGATCGGAAGTATGATCACCGGGCGCAGCCACCCCATCAGAGTCGGCGTCGCCACCTGTCCGCTGCACAGCACGTCCACGCCACGGCGGAGACCAAAGCGTACGGCCAGTTCATGCGCGCGCGCGCGCCATGCCGGCAATGCTTCCGCCATTCGCACCAACGCCTTCAACCTGCGCCAATGCCGCCAGACACGCACGGTCAATAATGCGACACCGCAAGACCAGGCGAACACAAGCCACGGCAACAAAGCGGCAAGCGAGGATTGCCATGGCGATCCCTGTTGGATCGCATCGCGTCCCGATGCGATGTCGGGACCCACCACGACCGCGCCGGCATCCACAACCGCATACGTTCCAGCCATCACATACGCCGCCGTCAATAACGGGCATGCCGCCAATACGACCAGCGCCAACATTCCCAGCAGATAACGGGGCTCGCCGCGCGGCAACCAAACTCGCACAATCGCATAGACCGCACCTACCAATGCGGCCTGCCAGACGAAATGCACGAGCGTCCAGCCCAGCACCTGGATCGCGGTCAAGAAAACCGGTTCGATATTCATGACCGCTCCTCCCTGTCCAGGCGGTTGAGCAGCGCGCGGATTTCGCGCAATTCTTCGCGACTGGTACGCTGGCTACCCAATGCATGCAAGACGAGCTGCGACGGCGAGCCTTCGAACACGCGCTGCACCAGGTCGGCAAGAAAACGCTTCTGCGTTCGCTCCTTGCTGACCGCGGCACGAAACACATGCGCGCGCTGCGAATCGTCGCGTTCGACCAAGCCCTTGCCGTGCATGATCTGCAAAAGTTTCAACGCGGTGGTGTAACCGGCGCCCGTATCGCGGTGCAGGGCTTCGTGCACCTCCCGCACCGTACACGCACCGCGCGTCCACAGGGTGTGCAGGATCTCCAACTCGGCTTCGGTGGGCCTGGGCTTGCTGCCTGGTTTTTGCGTCTTCACGAGCGTATCTCTAGATGAACACGGCCGCGCTCATTCGCCGCTCAACCGCCACCACCCCTCCGCTGGGGACTGTTCAAATTATCCTGAAAGTATCTTTGTGCGTCCGAATGCTCACGTTGTATTTCCGCATAAGTGCGGCACACCTTCTTCGGAATGTTCGACCCGGTTGGTGTTTCCCGCTCACAGACCAGGCGATCACCGTCGCGCTTGGTCAGAATCTCGTTGACCGCTTCCTGGTCATTGAATAGCTGCGTTTTACTTGCATCGTCCATCTTCGCAACGGTGCCATATTTGTCGAACAGCGATTGCATGTCGTTCAGTCGTTGATCGATATCCCCTCTTTCCTTGCGACTCATGTATTCCCAGCGACCGCCTGGCCCGTCTTGCTGGCGGATAGCCGCAGCTACCGCAGTGAAGTCGTCCTTGTTGTCTGCCTTAACGACAGCCTTGTCGTTGCTTGCGAACGCGCTACCCGTTAGCAGCATCGCGACGCCGATGACCATGCCGATCAACCATTTGCCCGGTTTCATCTGTATTCACTCCTGCTTGATGGCTATGGAGTGCCCTCGGCACCCTTCCGGCATCGCCGGATCGAGCCTGATGCTAGGCCTGCTTTATGACGATGTCAACGATCACTTTCGTACTATGTATTTCGTTGCCAATCTGTGAGTGCGCTCAAGCTACCGCCGACTCGATATGACGGATCACGGCGGCGGCCACGTCCACCCCGGTGACGGTTTCGATGCCTTCCAGCCCTGGCGAGGCGTTGACCTCCAGCACCAGCGGACCGCGCTCGGAGCGCAGCAGATCGACACCCGCAATGCCCAGTTCCATCGCGCGCGCCGCGCGCAGCGCGGTGCGGCGTTCCTGCGCGGTCAATTCGATCTTGCTGCCGGTGCCGCCGCGGTGCAGATTGGAACGAAAATCGCCGGCGACCGCCTCGCGTTGCATCGCCGCGACCACGCGGTCGCCGACCACGAAGCAGCGGATATCGCAACCGTTGGCCTCGCGGATGAACTCCTGCACCAGAAAGTTGGCGTAAAGGCCGCGGAAGGCCTCGATCACGCTCTGCGACGCGGCGCGTTTTTCCGCCAGTACCACGCCGGTTCCTTGGGTGCCTTCGTTGAGTTTGATGACGTGCGGCGGCGGCCCGAGCATGGTGAGCAGGTCCGCGGTGTCGTCGGGATTGTCGCCGAACACCGTGACTGGCAGACCGAGACCGCGCTTTGCCAGAATCTGCAGACTCCGCAATTTGTCGCGCGCACGCTGCACGGCGTCGGACGGATTGGGCGTATAGACGCCCATCATCTCGAACTGACGCAATACCGCGGTGCCGTAAAAAGTGATCGAAGCGCCGATGCGCGGGATCACACAATCGAAGCCTTTCAATTCGCGTCCGCCGTAATGCAGGCCAAGGCCATCGTGCGCGATGCGCATATAGCAGCGCAGCGGATCGAGTACCCGCACGCGGTGCCCGCGCGCCCGCGCCGCCGCGGCCAGTCGCGTGGTTGAGTACAGTCGCGCGTTGCGCGACAGGATCGCAATCTTCATGCGATCTTTTCCGATGCCGCGTTACGTGCGCAAGTGTAGGAACGTGCGGGATCGACGATGATACGACCGGCCAGCGCGGTGCGCCCCAGCAACATCGGAAACAGCATATCGCGGCGGTCGGTCAGACTTATTTCAGTCTGGAAAAGCAACCCCGCGAGCGCGACATCGGTTTCGATGAACCAGCGCTCGGTCACGCTGCCACCAGAATCGGTGACCGCGCGGCGGGCGTGTGCGCGGGCCTCGCATTGCACACGGCGCGGATGCCGACGCCCCGGCCGCAACACGAAACGCAACCAGGTTTCGCCATCGTGCTCGAAGGTCTCCAACGTCTCCACGTGCAGCGCCGCCGATCGCGCGCCGCTGTCGAGTTTGGCTTTCAGCGATGTGATGCCGAACCGCGGCAACGCCACTCGTTCGCGCCAGCCGAGGATCGGGGGAATGTGATCGGACATTGGCCTTAAGCGTTCAAGGAGGAACGCAGGCCAAGGATGGCCTGCCCGCGGATCAAGCACGCTTCTGTTGCTCGTGCTTGATCCGTGCTCTGACGAGTCAAGGATAGACGAGTCCAGAGCTTGGAGACGGTCAAGCGGGTGAAGGGAATCGAACCCTCGTCAGTAGCTTGGGAAGCTACAGCTCTACCATTGAGCTACACCCGCGCAGAACGATCATGGTAGCGAGCCGCCGACCGCCCGCGCAACGGCGCCTGACCGGATTCTTAGGCTTCGCTTAGATACGGGTTCCGGAAGGTGGCCGTTCAGCACCGTTGCGCTGTGATGTGCACGCCGGACATTGCGTGCTGTCCGAGCGAGATATATTTCTCGCGCATGGGATGCTTGCCCACCTCAAGCTGAGCTAACGCGGAGTTCCGCCATGTCTCGCACCCGTTTTCTTCTGCCCGTCGCACTCGCGGTGGTCACGCTTGCCTTCACTACGTTCGCCAGCGCGCAGAGCGCCGATCCGCCGGATCGTGTCGCGCGGCTCGCTTATTTGTCCGGAGACGTGCAGTTCGCGCCGGCCGGCGAAAGCACTTGGGGCTCCGCCGACGTCAATCGTCCGCTGGTCACCGGCGATCGCCTGCTTACCGGCAGCGACGGCCGCGCCGCGCTGGAACTGGGTGACGCCGCATTGCGCATCAACGACAACAGCGCCTTCAATTTTCTGGAACTCAACGACACCACCTCGCAGGTCGAACTGTCGCAGGGCGCCGTGAATCTGCGGGTGCGCAGCTTGCAGAACGGCCAGACCTACGAGATCGACACGCCGACCGCGGCGTTCGTCGCCAGCCAGCCCGGTACCTATCGCGTGGATGTCGATCCCAGTGGCAACGGCGCGATGGTCACGGTGTTCGACGGCGCGGGCACGGTTTACGGCGAGAACGGCGCCAACCGGCCGGTGGCCGCCGGGCAGTCTTACCGCTTCGATGATCCGACCCTGGCCAATGTAACGGTCAACGGATTGCCAACGCCCGACGACTTTGATCGCTTCGCGTCCGCGCGCGACACGCGCTATACGAATTCGCCTTCGCGCCGTTATGTGTCCGCTGATGTGATTGGTTATGACGATCTCGATCAGTACGGCGATTGGCAACCCACGCCGGACTACGGCAATGTGTGGTATCCGTCGCATGTCGCCGCCGACTGGGCGCCCTATCGCGATGGTCACTGGGCTTGGGTCGATCCGTATGGCTGGACCTGGATCGACAACGAGCCGTGGGGCTTCGCGCCATTCCACTACGGCCGTTGGGCGCAAGTCCGCGACCGCTGGGGTTGGGTGCCGGGTCCGCCGCTCGAACGCGCGGTGTATGCGCCGGCGCTGGTCGCCTTCGTCGGCGGCTCGGGTGTGTCGCTGTCGATCAATATCGGCGGTGAGGGCAATGGCTACGGCGGTGGCCCGATCGGCTGGTTCCCCCTCGGCCCACGCGACATCTATCGCCCACCGTACCGGGTGAGTCGCGACTATTTCAACAACGTCAACATCACCAACATCCGCAACGTGTACGTCAACAAGACGGTGATCAATAACTATTACAACGGCTATGCCGCCAACCCGTACGCGGCCGCGCCGACCAATGCCTACGCCT
>JBDTAJ010000131.1:0-7215 GCA_039924705.1 Rhodanobacteraceae bacterium | reverse complement strand
GTAGTGCGCGCATCAGCGGATCGTATTTGAGGGTCGGGACGCTGGAATCGTGCTGCGCTATCGCCCGCTGCAACCAGGCGAAGGCCTGGTCGCGGTCGCCGTGCCAGGCGAATGCGGCAGCGATGTGAAATGCATCGTCGCGTGCGTGCTGGGCGATCCATTGATCCAGCGCGTGCTGTGACTGTGCGGGGTGGCCAAGATCGTGTTCGGCCAGGGCGATACCGAGTGGGTAGTTGTACTTGACGAACACTTCGCGGGCTGCAGCGGGATCGCCTTTCAGCAAGGCGATGATCCCCAGATAAACCGATGCGGGCTTGTAATCGGGGTCGATGGCCAGCACGCGTTCCGTGGCGAGCCGCGCGCCGCCATAGTCAGCTTGGCATGCCTTGACTTTCGCCAGTTGGCACCAGGTCGGCGTGAACAGTGGACTCTGCTTGGTCGCTCTTTCATAGGCGGCGCTGCAAGCGGCCCAGTGCCGCCAGCAGGTATCCATAACGCAGTTGGTTCCTAGCCTCGCCCGGTTCCAGGGTGACAGCTTTGACCAAGTCGGCGAGCGCGCCGTTCCAATCCCATTGACTGGTGCGGACGTATCCGCGTACGCCATACGCATCGCCCAATGTGGGATCCAGCGCCACGGCTCGTTCGGCAGCGGCCATCGCGCGTTGATCACCTTGTGCGACGTCAGCCACATCCGGGCTATCTTCGACGGCGAAACTTTCCGCCATCGCCAGCCCCGCATAGGCCGCGGCATAATCCGGGTCGAGGGTCACGGCCTGGCGCAGCGTTTCAACCGCCCGGCCGAAGTCCGCGCTGTCGTTGTGAGTGAGCAACTGTATGCCAAGCAGGTAGTGGTCGTAGGTTTCAAAGCCCGGGACGTGGTGTTTGGCGGTGGACGGCCGCTGCCCGGGCAGCAGTTTGAGTTTCAGCGCGTCGACCACCGCGCCGGCAATATCCTCTTGCACGGCGAACACATCGGTGAGTTTGCGATCGTAAGTCTGCGACCAAAGATGATAGTCATCGGCCACGTTGACCAACTGAGCGGTGACGCGAAGCCGGTCGCCGGACTTGCGCACGCTGCCTTCCGACGGCACGCGGCGACAGCACGAAACGATCCAGCAGCAGCAATCCGATCAGCGCTGTCAGCACGCCGATGATGATGAAGTCGAGCTTGCGCCCGGCAAGACGCCCGATGCTGTCGCCGGACTCGACCCCGGATTCGCGCTTGCAATCCCTCTGGCGTGAGTTCGTAGGCCCATGCGAACAGTAGCGTTGGCAAAAAATCCAGGATCAATACCACGAAAACCACACGTGTCGCGGTATGCGGCAGATCGAAGGCATCGAAGATCAGCCCGCATGCTTGCAGGAGCAACCAGCTCACCGCACCATAGGCGATCGCCACTCGAAATACGTTGTGGCGCTTGAGTTCAGCGACGAAGCTGCGGATCGTGGGCCAGCCCTTGGCTGGCGATCAGGCTGGCGGAGTATGCCATGCCTGGCGAGGAATCATTCCGCCACGGCTAATTGCCGTGCGATCCGGTACACGACGAATTTATTTGGGCAGGATCGCGCTGAAGCCCGGAATCAGCACATCGAACGCGCGCTGGATCAGCCAGCCGGTGGCCATCGCGATGATGATCGCCGAACCCCAGCGCAGTACGTACTTCTGATAGAAAACCGTACCGCGCATCAGGAAGGCGACCGGCATCACCAGCAGCACGATCGTTTCCTGGCCGATCTCGACGCCGACGTTGAAGCCACCCAGCGACGCCGCCATCGCCAGCGGCGGCAATTGCAACCCCGACAGCGCGCTGGCGAATCCCAGGCCGTGCACGAAGCCGAACGCGAACGCGATCAACCAAATCCGTTGTCGCACGATCGGATAAAGATTGTTGCCGGCCGCGACGATCACCGAAATCGCGATACCCGATTCCACCAGCCGGCTGGGCAGATCTACAATGCCGAGCACCGCCAGCGTCAGCGTCACCGAGTGCGACAAGGTAAAAGCGGAAACGATCTTGACTACGTCGATGAAAGCGAGCCACCAATTCGACACCGCGATCCATTCGTAGCGTGCGTTCGGCCGGAACGCGGCGATGGCACCCCCGCTAAACCTGGCGATTTGGGTTTGCGCGCCGTTCCGATTGACACGATCGCTCTCGTCACCCTTGTCGATGCGGCGCCGGATCAGCACCGCGGGCAACAGCAGCGACAAGATGAAAAGCAGATGATCAATGCCGGTCCAGATGTGCCAGATGCCATCCACGACGAAGCTCGTGAACTGGCCCCAGCGATCCGCCTTGCGCACGTCGAGACTGGTGCTCGGATTCTCCGGCCCCAACACCGCGCCAACCGTGATGCCTCGGTTGCGGATCGTGATGATGCCGCGGTGATAAGGATCGACGTCCTGGAATAGTCGGTAGACGATGGTGAGCCGGCTCGGGATTTCCTTGTCGCAGATCGAATCGAAAAGGATCACGTCGTACGCGCCGTCGGTGTGCTCGTCGATCTTTTGCGCGGTGGGTTGCGCCTCGCAGGTGAGTCCATCGCCCTTGATGACGAGCCGCGCCAACGCGTACCGTTCGATCTGCGCGCGATGCGCCTGTACCTCGCCCCAGGTGATCGCGCCATCGCGATTGCTGTCGATGCCGATCGCGAAATCCAGATCGCGCAGCGCGATGTCCCATTGTCCGTGCAGCGCATGCGCGTTGGACGGATCGGTGCGCAAGGTGAGATACGCATCGCTCTCCTTGTGCGCGAAGGCCGGCAGCGAAACGAGCAACAGCAGCCCGATCAGCAGCGCACCCAGTTGAAAGCGTGCGTGGCTCATGGTCGCGCCGCCGTTTGCGCCGTTTGCGCCGTTTGCGCCGTAGCGCCGGTTTTTGTCAGCGCCGCAGTCACTTGTTCCACCAGTCGATCGACGCGTGGATCCTGCAAGTGACTTTGCCGGATCAGATCCAGCACCGGTTGCGCGGCGTGTGGCTTGCCGGCGGCCAGTGCCGATTCCAGAATGATCCGCATATCCTGCGGCGCGCGTTGTACGCTCCAGTTCTCCTGCGCCAGCGCGAGCGCGCGAGCGGGATCGTGCATCAGATGCAGTTCGAAAATTGCCTGCTCGCGCTGGAACACATGGCTGCCGCGTTGCTCCATCGCCGCGAAACGCGCCTGCATCTGCGCGATGTCGGCTGGCGCGCGCGGGTTGTGCAGCGCGCTTTCCGCCATCACCAGCCGCAGGAACGAGGTGTCGGATTGCGTGTAATCCTTGACCAAGGCGATCGCGTCGTGCGGCCGGTTTTGATCGAGCAGAAAATCGGCGTAATCGGCCAGCAGGAAATTATCGCCCGGTGTCCATTGCAGCGCCGCCTTGAAATGTGTCTCGGCCTCGTCGGGCTTGCCCAGGTGCATCGCGGTATCGGCCAGCAGTCCCTCGATGTAGGCCTTGATGGTGGCCGGCGCTTCGGGACCAGGATTCTCGATGAAACCGAGCAGCGCATAAGCCTGCTTTGCGTGTCCATCGATCGAACGCAATTGCGCCGTGCACAACATTCCCATGAAGTTGCCGGATATCGTCGCGAGATGCACGCAACTGTCGTTGGCGATCGCGTAGTCGCCTTGCACCAGCGCCACGGTGGCGAGCGTCAACCACGCTTGCACGTTGCCCGGATCGCGCGCCAGGATCGCTGTCAGTTCCTTTCGCGCGTCCTCGAAGGAATGCCGGCTCTGCAGGATGGTCGCGTGGGTCAGCAGCACCGGCACCGGCACGGATTTGCGTCGCATCCAGGGTTCGATCACCGCCAGCGCGCGGCCGAGATAACGCACATCCCCGGTGGAGCGTGCGTAGTCGATATAGGCGTCGGCCAGTTTCAACGCACGCTGCATGTCCCCGGGATTGCGCCGCAGTTCGGCTTGCAACTGATCGAAATGGCGCACGCGCGGATCGGTGGAGGAGGGCACGTGTTCCAGCACGACGTCCGGCGAAGTCGGAACGTAAGGCGCGCGGTTGTCCGCCATTGTGGGCGTCGCGGCGATCAGCCAAAACACGAGCAGAAATAGACTCCGCTGCATTACGCGGCACGTGCCATGCGGCGGCGTCATGAAGCGGTTGGATGCGCTGCGCGTCAGGGCGGACATGGAGAGAGATTGGAATCGAATGAATACATGGGGACGCAAACGAGCACGCCCTTCGCACGCGACGGGATGCCGACGGCAAAGCGGGGTGGAGATGGATCGAATCCATCCCCGCCCGCAATGCGCCTGTCATGCATAGGCGCGGCTACCGATCGATCACCGGTTGGCGATGATCATTGCGACCGCGAACGCGGCGACTGCACCTGACGGCTGTGTGTCGTAGCCGTACGGCTCGACTGGGCCGCAGCACGCGAAGTCGCCTTGGACGCAAATGGACTCACGGTGCCGTCGGGTGGCAAGCCGTTGACGCCATTCGGCGAACCCGGCAACGGCGTTTCCAGATACGGGAAACCCGGCAGATAGGTATCGCTGGCGTTGTCGTCGCCGGCCAGGGTTTCCGTGGCTGCGGTCGCGCCCGGCGAACGCGTGCCGTCGGTGTAGGGCTTGCCGCCGTTCGGATCGGTGGTCTCGTCGCCGCAATTGCCGATCGCGCCGCACAGCGCCCCTTCGGCCACCCGCAGTGTGATGTCGACCACGTCATCATAAGGTCTGCGGCCATTGGGGAATCCGGCATTGTCACCGCCGAGTACGCCGAGGTCGTTCTGGGCCGCCGGAGCGGTCGGTGCGGTCGAGGTGTTGAGACGCAGTTCCTCACCCGGCGCGGTCAACGTGGCGGGTTGGTTCAAACCCGGAACACCGGTGAGGAACGCGGCGACCAGATCGTTGCGCGGCGTGTGCGGAACCACGGCCGCACCGCCGAACAGCACGTTGAGCAGCACCGGCAGCGACGGATTGGTCACGTAGTGCAGAAACTGTCCGTCGTTGGCGGGCAGGCTGCCATTGAAGCGATCCTTGTCGGGCAAGCCGATCACCAGCTCGTTGACCAGCGGAGCGCCCAAGCGCGAGACCTGGGTGTAACTGCCACCGACCGATTCCGCATTGTTTTCGCCGTTCGGCCTGGAATTGATCACTCGCGCGTGCGGCACGCTCGCGGTAGTCCAGCCGCCGATCACGGGATCCCCGGAGCTCGCGAGCAGACAGCTCTTGGGCACTTCCAGCGCGATCGAGGTCACGTTCTTGTCGTGCAGAACATTTTGGGTGCCGTCGCGCGAGCCGACGGGATTCAAATTCACGAGATCGAAAACCTCGCCCAGGTTCACCACGAATCCGTCCTTGCGTTGGCCGACGAAGACACGCCCGGGCTGATCGCAGCCTGGAATGTTGACGTTGTAAACGTACGATCCCGCATAACCGGCGTAATCGGTGATCGATTTGTTGCCGATATTGTCGACCGGCTTGGTGAAGGTGCGGGAACCGCCGCTGGCATTGGTCACTGCCAGAGCGCCTGTTCTCGATGGGTCGCCGTTGTAGCGCGAGACGGTGTAGGTTTCAATGCGGTTGAGCGCGCTCTGGTCGCCCGCGGTGATCCCTCCGATATTGATCAGCGGCACAGCCGTGTTGGCATTGCCACCGGCGGGCACCGTCAAGTTCTTGAAGCTGTTGGTGAACTTGAAACGGAAAACGATATCGGGCTTGGTGTCGCCGTTGTTGTCGATGTCGATGTCATAGACGGCGTTCTGGTTGAGCGCGAAATAATTGGGGCCGCCGTAGGCATCCTGCAGCGGATCGTAGTTGGCGAGGAAGGTCACGTAGCCCGAGCGGCCTGTCTCGTAGCTGGTGAACATGTAGAAGTCGGTGGCGTCCACCGTAGGCATCGTCGAGATGAAGGGTGCTTCCCGGTGGCTGGAGGCGGATGCGAGCGCGGGCACGAGTCCTATGCCGATCGCGATGATCAGGGGTTTCAATTGCATGGTGGGTCTCTCCTTGGGGTTTTCACGCGCGTGATGAGCGTGTTCGTGGAGTCGATAGCGGTATCAGGGCAAAAAAAGGATGTCTTGGATTCCGGGATCAAACCCCACGTACACGGGTCCAATACTGAGGTACGCAAAAACACGCTCCCCGGATGCAGGCGATTGGATTCCCTGTCGGATGTAGGAGCCGTCAACACGGGCAGCAAAGAAAAAGAAGACCCCGTGTGGCATGGAAGAAAACGGGCAAACCGCCGGCTTCGCATGCGATGATTCAGTCGATGCTGCCCGGTTTCGAAACAACGCCTGCAATCGACCGGTTGTTCTTCGCGGTCTTCCCCGATCCCGAAAGCGCTGAGCGCATCGCCGCCCTCGCGCAAGCGCTGTGCCAGCAACACGGATTGCGCGGCAAGCCGTTGGCCGCCATGCGCTTGCACGTCACGCTGCATCGTCTGGGCGATTACGCCGGATTGCCGCCCACATTGATCGCGTCGGCCGAAGCGATCGCCGCGCGGGTGGCGACGCCGGTTTTCGACGCGGCATTCGGCAGTGCATCCAGTTTCACCGGCAGGCCGGGCCAGCGGCCATTGGTGCTGCGCAGCGATGAAGCAGATATGGCCCCGCTGCTGTCGCTGCAATGCGCGTTGGGCGAGGCGATGACGGCTGCGGGGCTCGGGCGTCACGTGACGCGCAAGATCGTGCCGCACGTCACGCTGTTGTACGACGACAACCTGCTCGCGCCGCGACCGGTCGAGCGCATTGTGTGGACGGTGCGCGAATTCGCACTGATGCACAGCCTGATCGGGCGCGGTGTATACCGCACGCTCGGTCGTTGGCCATTACACAGCCGCTAGATCGCAGCCAGTTCCCGCCGGATGTCTGGCAGGAATCCGCTCACACGGCTTGCGAATGACGGCTCAATACATGCCCACCTGCAGCGCGTATTTGGTCTGTTCGCCACTGGGTGTGGCGTCGGCATCCTCATACACCCGCACCGTGTAGGTCTCGTCCATCGCGATCCGGGTCGACCACGTCGTGTCGCCGGTCTTTTGCGTATCGATCAGCGGTTTGTGCGATTGCGCCGGCATAACGCTGAAATACACATTGGGGTTCTTGGTTACCAGATTGATCTGCAGCGTCTTGCCCGCGCTCGCATTGACCTGATACTCGTGGAAATTATCGGTCTTGCTGACATTGCCGACGGTTTGTGCCCAAGGACTGCCCGGGTTGAAGGCGATCGCGTCGGCGGCGGATGCGGTCGCTGTGGCGGCGAATACCAAGC
>JBDTAJ010000130.1:0-10850 GCA_039924705.1 Rhodanobacteraceae bacterium | reverse complement strand
GCGCAACCAGGTGGTCTGAGTGTCGAGCGACATCGCCCTGCCCCGCCGCGACGAAGCCCGGACCGCGTTCGCCGTGCTCGGCGCGATCAGCTTCTCGCACCTGCTCAACGACATGATCCAGTCGTTGATCCTGGCGATCTATCCGCTGCTGAAAGCCAGCTTCGATCTCAGTTTCGTGCAGGTCGGCCTTATCACCTTGTCGTTCCAGCTGACGGCGTCCTTGCTGCAACCGGTGGTGGGTCTGTACACCGACAAGCGGCCGATGCCGTATTCGCTCCCGATCGGAATGAGCTTCACGCTCGGGGGGTTGCTGTTGCTTGCCGCCGCGACCACGTTCCCGATGTTGCTGATCGCGGCCGCGCTGGTCGGCAGCGGCTCGTCGGTGTTCCATCCGGAATCCTCGCGCGTCGCGCGCATGGCCTCCGGCGGCCGGCATGGGCTGGCGCAATCGGTATTCCAGGTCGGCGGCAACCTCGGGTCGTCACTGGGTCCGCTGCTGGCGGCGTGGATCGTGGTGCCGCACGGGCGCGGCAGCGTGGCGTGGTTCGCGCTGGCCGCGCTATTGGCCATCGTTGTGCTATTGCAAGTTGGCAGCTGGTACCGCACGCATATGGCCGAGCGCGCGAAACGCCCCATCGTCGTGGACACCACACCGCGGTATCCGCGTCCGTTGATCGTGCGCACGCTCACCGTGCTGTTCGCACTGATCTTCTCCAAATATTTTTATCTCGCGAGTTTGAGCAGCTACTTCACGTTTTACCTGATCCACCATTTCGGCGTGTCGGTGCGCAACGCGCAGTTGCATCTGTTCGCGTTCCTGTTCGCGGTCGCGGCGGGCACCTTGATCGGCGGCCCGATCGGCGACCGCATCGGCCGCAAGATGGTGATCTGGGTGTCGATCCTGGGCGTGGCGCCGTTCACGCTGGCACTGCCGTATGTCGGGCTCGTGATGACCGGCGTATTGAGCGTGATCATCGGCCTGATCCTCGCGTCCGCGTTCTCGGCGATCCTGGTCTACGCTCAAGAACTGATCCCCGGCCGCATCGGCGCGATCAGCGGATTGTTTTTCGGCGTCGCCTTCGGCATGGGCGGCATCGGCGCGGCGGTGCTGGGATACCTGGCCGACCTGCACGGCATCGTGTTCGTCTACAAGCTCTGCGCGTTCCTTCCGCTGCTCGGCACTCTTGCCGTGTTCTTGCCGAACATCGAACCGGCGCGCATGCGAGCGGCTTGAAAGCTACTGCGCTCTGCCTGATTCAGGCCGCTCTGAGTCACTATCAGCCTCGCCTGAGTTCGCCGCACCTTGCGCTTCGCGCCTATCAATGTTTCTCCGGCGCCGGGCCTTGCACTACCTGCACCAGATGCTGCGGTTGTAGATATTTCTTGAACGCCGCTTGCACTTCGGGGGCCGTGAGGTTCAGGTAATACTTCGCCGCCACTATCGCCTGATCCAGTGGCTCGCCCTTGTAGCTCCAGGTCAGCAGCGAACGCGCAATCTTGTTGACGCTGGACACGCTGACCGGGATCGAGCGGATCTCGTACTGGCGGGCGTTGTCCAGCTCGGCTTGTGTCACCGGCGCATCCTGCATTGCGGCGAGATTGCTGCGCACCAGAGCATCCACCGGCGCGACCTTGGTCGGGTCGCTGCCGTACTGCACGTAGAAGACCGAACGCGAACGATCGAATTGCATGCCCGATCCCGCGCCATAGGCGTAGCCGTGCTTGACGCGCACGTCGACCATCAAGCGCGAGGCGAAACCGTTGCCGCCGAGCACGTCGTTGCCGAGCGTCAGCGCGTAGCGATCGGGATTGTGCAGGTTGAGATCGAGCGTCTGCCCGATCAGCACTTGATCCTGCGAAGCGAATGGGTTCGACACCACGGTGTAGCGGGGTGGATTCAACGGCACCGGCTTCGGGATCACGTCCGGTTTCAGGCCGTTCGTCTTCCATCCGCCGAAGTATTTCCCGACCACTGACTTTGCCTGCGACGGCGTGACATCGCCGACGATGACGATCGTGGTGAGGTCGGGGCGATAGGTTTGCGCGAAATAATCCTTGACGTCGTGCAGCGTAAGCGCATTGACCGTGGCCGGCGTGGCCTCGCGCAACGCGGGATCGCCGTTCGGCAACAACCCCGTTTTCAACGCCTTCATCATCTTGTAATCTGGCGATTGCAATTCGCCGACGAGGGTGCGCGCCAGCGTTTGTTGCTGCACCGCGAACGCGGTTTGTGGCAAGGCAGGTTTCAGTTCGTTGTCGGCCAGCAATTGCATGCCGCGGTCGAAGGCATCGCTGGGTACCGCGAGGCTGAAATCACTGCCGCCGGTTTGGCTGGCGGCGATCGTATCCAGCGCCTTGTGGAACGCGCCGCGGTCGAGCGTCACGGTGCCGTAGTCGAACAGCGAACCGAGCAGCTTGCCGACGCCATCCTTGCCTTTGGGTTCCTGCAAGTGATCGTCGTGATCGACGTGACCGACCAGCGTGACGGTCTTGCTGATGGTCTCCGGCTGCACGATCAAGGTCAGACCGTTGTCCAATTTCATCTCGACGGGATCGAGCGTCCAGTGCGGCGTCTCGAGTTTGCCGAGCGTCGCGGCGGCCCAATCGGGCAGTGGCACATCCAGTTTGTCATTGCCGGCGAAGGATTCGCTGCCGCCGAAGCCGGAACTGTCGGGTGGACGCTGGCCGTCCTCGCTGGGCGTCAGCACCACGGTGATGCGCGCATCGGGTTGCAGATATTCGCGCGCGATGCGGTTCACGTCTTCGACCGTGACGTTTTGGATTAGCTGCTGCGCTTGCTCGGGCGAATCCAGCCCTTGCCACGCCAAGGTCTGCGACCACGCGCTGGCCAGCGTCACCGGGCTGTTCTTGTCGAATTCCGCTTGGGCCAGTTCAGAGCGTTTGGAGGCTTCCACGAGTTCCGCGGAAACGCCGTTCTTCTGAAGTTGCGCGATCGTGTCGTCCAGATACGCCTGCGTCTGTTTCGCATCGCCGCCTTTCGGAAAACCGGCCTCGATCACGCCGATGCCGCCGCGCGTGAAAGGCTGCAATTGTGCGTCGGCGGACAGCACCTTGCCTTGTGCGGCCAATTCCGAGAGCGAACTGCGCGCGTTGTTGAGCACGTCCATCAGTATTTGCGTGGCGGCGTAATCACGGGTTTGCATGCCCGGCATCCGATACAGGAACTGCACCGTGCCCGTCCCCTGCGGCGTGCTGCTAGCGATGGTCTGCGGCTTCAGCGGCTGCAACGCGACCGCTGCGCGTGATGGTGCGGAGCCCTTGGCGATCGGCCCGAACAATTGCCTGACCTTGGCCAGCGTCGCGTGCGGATCGACATCGCCGACGATCACCAAGATTGCGTTGTCGGGTTGGTACCAGTCGTTGTAGAACTTCTGCAGCGTCTGCACCGTGGTTTTATCGAACGTCGGCCGTGTACCGAGCGGATCGTTTTCGTAACCTGTGCCGGCGTAAAGCGCGGCCTCGGCTTTCTCGAAGGCGAGGAAACCCGGATCGGAAATATCGCGTGAGACTTCCTGTTCGATCGCGCCTTTTTCCAGCGTCCAATCCTTGTTCGTCAACAGCGCACCGCGCATCCGCGCGGATTCGATGTGCAGGAGGATATCCAGATACGACGCCGGCGCGACGAAGTAATATTGCGTCGCATCGTTGGTGGTGAAGGCGTTGTTGTCGCCGCCCATCTTGCCGGTCATCTCGTTCAACTGCGCGCCGGACAAGTCTTTCGCGTCGCGGAACATCATGTGCTCCAGCGCGTGCGCGCTGCCGGGAAAATCCCTCGGCGTTTCGTAGCCGCCGGCCAGATACGTGATCTGGGTGGTCACCATCGGCGCCAATGCGTCGTGCACGATCACCACGCGCAGACCGTTGTCCAGCGTTGCGCGCAGCACGTTGTTCTTTTGCATAGACGCAGCGGGCGCGTCGGCGGCGAGCCCGGAGGGTGCGCATGCCGACATACCAAGGCCGAGCAGGATGCCGAATGCCAGCGGTTTGAACGCGCACGAAGACATTTTAGATTCCTTGTATGTCTTATCAGGTCAAAGGATCGATCACGCGGGCTTCCGGTTCGAGCACTATATCGAAACGTGCTTGCACGCCGTCGCGCACGCGCCGCGCCAGCGCCCACAATTGCGCGCCGCTGGCGTTGCCGTGATTGACCAGCACCAGCGCGTGGCGCTCGGAAATCCCCGCATCGCCCTCGCGCGCGCCCTTGAAGCCGCAGGCTTCGATCAGCCATGCCGCCGAAAGCTTGGCATGGTCGTCATCGACGATCCACGACGACAACGATGCGTGCTCGCGTTGCAACGCTTGAACATGCTCGCGCCGCACGATTGGGTTCTTGAAGAAACTGCCGACGTTGGGAATCAGCGCCGGATCGGGCAGCTTGCGTGTGCGCAGCCGCACCACCGCTTGCGCGACTTGCGATGGCGTCGGCGCATCGTCTACCTCCATCGCCAGCAATTCCTCGCGCACGCCGGCGTAATCCAGCACCGGCTTGCGATGTTTCGGAAGATTCAGTTCCAGCGCGGTGATCAACCAGCGATCCGGTTCGCGTTTGAAGCGCGAATCGCGGTAGGCAAAACCGCATTGTGTCTTGTCGAACGCGACGAAACGATATTCCCGCAGGTCGAACGCTTCGACCACATGCACGAAGGTTTCGAGTTCAACGCCATAGGCACCGATATTCTGCACGGGCGCGGCGCCCGTGGTGCCGGGGATCAGGCTCAGATTCTCCAATCCGCACAGACCATGCTCCAACGACCAGCGCACCACATCGTTCCAATGCGCGCCGGCGTCGAGCCGCACGCGCACGTCGGCGTCGTGCTCCTCGATGATCGAGATGTTCCGCGTTTTCAACGTGACGATCGCGCCGTCGAAATCGCCGGTGAACAACACGTTGCTACCTTCGCCCAGTATCAGCACGCGCCGATTGCGCATTGCCGGAGACGCGAACAACACCGGCAGCGCGCGTTGGTCGAAGACTTCTGCGAGCAACGCCGCGCGCGCATCCACGCGCAGAGTGTTGCGCGAGCGCAGCGAGGCATTTGGGGCTAGCGTGCAGCCGTCTATCTGCGGCGAGGACGCGATCGCATCGGCTTGCTCAATCGGCATCCGCGGCTCCGTATTGGCGGCGGATTTCCTCCACTGCTTCCGTAATCAGCCACGGCCCCCGATAGACCAGTCCGGTGTAGAGCTGCACCAGCGTAGCGCCGGCTTCGATCTTCTCAGCCGCGTCGCTGCCATCCAAGATGCCGCCAACGCCAACCAACGGGATTTTTTTGTTCAACCGCTGCGACATGCCGTGCAACACCGCGGTGGACTTGACGAGCAGCGGTTTGCCGGACAGGCCGCCGGTTTCATTCGACAGCGGATCGTCAGAGACTCCAATGCGATCGATGGTGGTATTGGTGCAGATCATGCCGTCGATGTCGGCATCCAGCACCGCGCGCGCGATCACATCCATTTGGCGCTCGTCCAGATCGGGCGCGATCTTCAGCAGCATCGGTTTGCGCGGGCCGTGCTGCGCGGCGAGTTTTTCCTGGGCCTCGCGCAGCGTGCCGAGCAGGCGTGGCAGCGCGTCGGCTTGCTGCAGATCGCGCAAGCCAGCCGTATTGGGCGAGGAGATATTGACGACGATGTAGCTCGCGCACGGATACACGCGCCGCAGACAGTAAAGATAATCGTCGGCCGCACGTTCGTTGGGCGTGTCGAAGTTCCGGCCGATGTTGATGCCGAGCACGCCGCGGAATTTTGCGCGTTCGACATTGCGCAGCAAGACATCCACGCCACCGTTGTTGAAACCGAGCCGATTGATGATCGCTTCGTGCTGGGTAAGCCGAAACATCCGCGGACGCGGATTGCCGGGTTGCGGGCGCGGCGTGACCGTGCCGATCTCGATGAAGCCGAAACCCAGCGCGCCCAGCGCATCCAGATGCGCCCCGTTCTTGTCGAGTCCAGCGGCGAGCCCGACGGGGTTGGGAAAGTTGATGCCGAACGCGCGCACCGGAAAGTCCTGCGGCGCCGTGTGCGCGACGAATCGGTCGAAACCGCTGCGCTGCGCCACGCCCAACGCATACAACGTCAAACCGTGTGCTGTCTCGGTGTCGAGCTTGAATAGCCAGGGGCGCAGCTTGTCGTACATGCTATGGCCTCTTAACGCTTACCCAAGCGAACCCTACGGGCCGTGGCCCTTTGCCAGCATGGCTTGCCTTATCAATCGTTTACGTTTCGACATACATCTTCCTCGTGATGCGTTGCCCTGCTGGCAAAGGACCACGGTGCGACCCACTTGGGTAAGCGTTAACAGGCCCTAGTGGAACCAGTGTGCGAAAAACGCCAGCCCGCCAAGAAACATAAAGACAAATGTGATGACGAGAAAAACCAATAGCACATGGACCCAACCAAGCACCAGGCCGATCAGCGCCATGCTGTCGCCTTCCATCGAGCCGGCCGGTGCACGGCGGATTTCGCCGCGCGCGAGATGACCGCAGACGATGGCGACGATCGCGCCGACAAAGGGCAGGATGAGCCAGCACAGGATGCCGAAGATCAGGCTGATCACGGCAAGTGCGCTGGTGTGACGATAGACCGCATTCATGATCGTGCCCTCTGTTAAAACTCGAACTTGATCCCTTGAGCCAGCGGTAGCGAATCCGACCAGTTGATGGTGTTGGTCTGGCGGCGCATGTAAACACGCCAGGCGTCGGAACCGGATTCGCGTCCGCCGCCGGTTTCCTTCTCGCCGCCGAACGCGCCGCCGATCTCCGCGCCCGAGGTGCCGATATTGACGTTGGCGATGCCGCAATCGGAACCGGCCGCGGAAAGATATTGCTCGGCCGATTTCAGATCGCGGGTAAAGATCGAGGCGCTCAAGCCTTGCGGCACGCCGTTCTGCATCGCGATTGCTTCGTCCAGCGTCTTGAACGGCATCACGTACACGATCGGCGCGAAGGTTTCGGTCTGCACCACCTCATCCGAGTTCTCGACGCCGGTGACGATGGTCGGCAACACGAAATGGCCGTTGCCCTCGATCGCCTTGCCGCCGGTTTCGACCTTGCCACCAGATGATTTTGCCCTTTCGATCGCTGCCAGATAGCCGCGCACCGCGTCGGCGCTGTTGAGAGGGCCCATCAACGTTTCGGCTTTGGTGGGATCGCCGATTTTCTTTTCGACTTGGGTGTACGCTGCGCGCAATTTGTGGAGCACGTCGTCGAAGATTTTTTCGTGCACCAGCACCCGGCGCGTCGAGGTGCAGCGCTGGCCGCAGGTGCCGACCGCTCCGAATACGATCGCCGGAATTGCCATTTTCAGATCGG
Organism: Rhodanobacteraceae bacterium; assembly: GCA_039924705.1. Classification (GTDB taxonomy): domain Bacteria; phylum Pseudomonadota; class Gammaproteobacteria; order Xanthomonadales; family Rhodanobacteraceae; genus 66-474. The sequence goes on along the minus strand of JBDTAJ010000130.1, from coordinate 3,519 downwards.
CGGTTTCATCCACGATAATCGCGTTGTTGCCGCCCAGTTCCAGCAACGAACGGCCCATGCGCTTGGCCACGCGCTCGCCGACGTGCCGGCCGACCTTGGTCGAACCGGTGAAGCTGATCAACGCCACACGCTTGTCGTCGACGAACTTCGCGGCAAGTTCGGTGCCTGCATCGTTGAAGAGATAAAAAATCTCCGGGAAGCCGCCGGCTTTCAATGCGTCGTTGCAGATGCGCAGCGTCGCGATCGCCGACAGCGGCGCCTTCGGCGAGGGTTTCCAGATACTGATGTCACCGCAGACGGCAGCGAGGAACGCGTTCCAGCTCCACACCGCGACCGGAAAATTGAACGCGCTGATGATGCCGACCAGGCCCAGCGGGTGCCATTGCTCGTACATGCGATGCCCGGGACGCTCCGAGTGCATGGTCAGGCCGTACAACTGTCGCGACAGCCCGACCGCGAAGTCGGCGATGTCGATCATCTCCTGCACCTCGCCGTCGCCTTCGGGCTTGATCTTGCCCATCTCCAGCGCGACCAGTGAACCCAGCGCATCCTTGTGTTCGCGCAACGCCTGCGCGCACAAGCGTACGGCTTCGCCACGGCGCGGCGCGGGCGTCTTGCGCCAGACGTCGAACGCCGCTTGCGCGCGCGCGATGAGGGTTTCGTAATCGGCGTCGCTGTTCGCGTGCACCTTCGCGAGCGATTCGCCGGTGGCCGGATTGATCGGCTCGATCACACCGGCGTCGGTGGTTTTCGACCATTCGCCATTGCCGAGATAACCGCCGGCGTGGCTCTCGCCAAACCCGAGCGTCTTCAAGATGCTGTGCGACATGGAGACTCCTGCTGAGATGGTCGGCGCACGAGAAAACGCCATGATGGCCGCCAATTCTAGCAGCGCTTACAATCGGACCATCGACCCCGTAGCTCAGCTGGATAGAGCGCGCCCCTCCTAAGGGCGAGGTCGCCCGTTCGAATCGGGCCGGGGTCGCCAACGACAGGGACGACAAACGTCGTCATCATTGCCCTCATGGCGCAACTCGATTTACTCGGATCGAAACCGCTCACGCTCGTCGACGATCACACCGGCCTTGTCACGTATGCGTCGGACGTGATTGATCGAGAGTCGGCGGCAGGGTGGTTCGACGCGTTGCTGGCACGCATCGATTGGCCGGATCAACGGCGCGAGATGTATGGGCGCGTCGTCGACGTTCCCCGGCGTACCGCGCATTTCGTGCTGGGGGCGGCGGACACTACCGCATGTTTGATGCAAGCTGCACGTATCGCCGAGGCGCAAACCGGCGCGGTCTTCAACAGCGTCGGACTGAATCTCTATCGGAATGGATCGGACAGCGTGGCGCCGCACAACGATCATCTGGAAGAGATCGTACCGGGCTCGCCGATCGCGTTGCTTTCGCTGGGCGCCACGCGCCGGATGATCATCCGATCGAAGCAACCGCCGCGCCGGAATTTTCAAATCGATCTGGATGCCGGCAGTCTCTTGGTGATGAGCTATGCATCGCAGAAATACTACGATCACGGCGTGCCCAAGACCCGCACAGCTACCGGCCCGCGCATCAGTTTCGCATTCCGATGCAGGCCGGTATCCGTGGCGCAGCGCGCGTATCGCGCGCGGTGATCAGTCGTACTGCGTAAGCACCCGCAACACGGCTCACTGGGAGGCAAGGTCCTTGCTATTGGGCATCAGTGTCACAGGTACTTCGAACACTTCATCCACGGGTAATGCATTGGCTTTGGCGGCGTCGCGGATAGCCTGCTCACTGGGCGCTTCGTAGATGCAGAACGTCATGGTCTTGTCGGCGTTGGCGTAGGAGTGGACCCACTTCACGTCGTACCTGGCATTGGCGGTGTTGACCTTGTCCTTGGTCGCCAGATCGAGGCCGTCGAGTGCGCCGGCGGGAAAGGTGCGTTTGATCAGATAGCGATGCATGACGGTCTCCTGGTGTAGTTCGCATCATAGCGCAGACAAAAACGCCACCAGATCGTTTTTCTGTTGGGCGCTCATGCCGATGTGGAAACGGGTATCGTAGAAATCGACGGCATCCGCCAGCGTCGCCGCCGAACCGTTATGGAAGTAGGGCGCGCGCGCTGCCACGCCGCGCAGGATCGGGCCCTTGAACTTGCCGATGTCGCCCCATTTGCCGGTCAGCAACGCAAGGCCGGGATCGGTCGTCTGTATCACCTTGCCGGTGCTGTTGTTGGTGAGGGTATATAGCGGCAAATCCGGCGTGCGTCGGCTGGCGTCAGCGATGCCGATATTGAGCGGCGCGCCGACCGAATGGTTGCCGATGTTGGGCGAGTCGTGACAGGAGGTGCAACCGCCGTGGATGACCGGGTTGCCGGTCACATCGTTGAGTCCGGCCACGCCGGTGATGTCGATCCGCATGGTGTTGAACAAGTGCTCGCCGCGCGTGACCGCGGCGCGTGCGCGCGAGCGCGGATCGAGGTTGAAACTCGAATTGGAATCACCCCAGCCATCGAACAGTCGCATGGCTTTGGCATCGAACGGTTCGGTGCTGGGATCATTGCCCAGGACATCGTTGATGCCAACCCAGAAGCGTTGCTGGGCGAGGATATTGGCGCCGCCCATGCCATCGTTATCGTTGAGCTTGCCGGCCTGGTTGTCGAAGAGCTGCGCGGTGAACAGATGTGATTCGAAATCGACGATCCGGGCGAGGACGGTGTCGGCGGGTGCGGTCGTGGCCTGCTCGTGGCCGAGGATCGCGTGCAGTGCCTGCGTCCCGAGGCTGCTGCGGATGTCTTCCAGGTCGATACCGGCATCCATCGGCGACTTGAACGGCGCGAAAGTTTCGCGGCCATCCCACATCACGCCGGTGTCCCAGATCAGATTGGTCGACGGCAGCGGACGTCGGAACAGCGACAGTTCTCGCGCGCTGGCGTAACCGTACGGATCGTCGAGCGCGCTCAAACGAAACTCCGCATTGGCGGGCATCGGCAAGCCGACGCGAATCACGCCGCGGTTGAGCAGCATGGAGTAGGCGATGGTACGCGCGGCCACGGTCGAGACATCCGCCCGCGGTGAGTCGGCGCCATCGACCAGAGCGAAGATCGGATCGGTGCCGCGGGTCGCGGCGAAGCGTTGGCGAATCTCCGCGGCCGAGATCGACCAGCCCTGAGCCTGTCGATGGCAGGAGTTGCAGGTGCGGCCGTTGCTGCCGAGGCTTTCGAAGAACGGATTATGGGTATCGATGCTGCCGCTGGGCGTGTTGGTTTGCAGCGAGCCTGAAGCGTCAGGGGTGACGAGCGCGGGAAAAGGGCGCGGTTGAGGATGGGCCTGTTGGGCATATGCGCTGCCCGCGATTACCAGCAGCAGTGTCGCGGCGGCGGCGGTCAGTCGGTGTCCGAAGGCGTATCGGTGGGTACGGTGGCGGAACATGGTGGTCTTCCCCAGGGTTGTCGGTGCGCGCCCCAGCCGGAAGCGGGGCGTGGCACTACGCAAAACACCGAATGGGGACGGATTGCGACATCGGCCCGCAGGGCTAT
>JBDTAJ010000129.1:0-14486 GCA_039924705.1 Rhodanobacteraceae bacterium | reverse complement strand
TCGGTCAGCAGCAGCACATCGGCTTCGCACAGCACGTTGGCGAAATCGTCCAAAAGATCGCGTGTGCGGGTGTAGCGGTGCGGCTGGAAGGCGACGACCACGCGCCGACCCGGCCAACCGTCGCGCGCAGCGTCGAGTACCGCGTTGATCTCGCGCGGATGGTGCGCGTAATCGTCGATCAGCAACGCGCGTCCGTGATCAAGCGCGAGCTCGCCGCGCCGATGGAAACGCCTGCCGACGCCTTGGAAAGATGCCAATGCGTGTGCGATTGCGCCGGGTTCCACACCGAGCTGCCAGCCAACGCTCGCCGCTGCCAGCGCATTCAGCACGTTGTGGCGGCCGGGCAGATTCAGCGTCACCGGTAGCGCCACGGCCTCCGGCAAGTGCAGATCGAAATGCATGCGCGCGCCGTCCGCGCGCAGGTTGGCGGCACGCACGTCGGCAGCCGCATCGAGGCCAAAGGTCAACACGTTGCGCGGCGTTGCGGCGGCGAGTTCCGCGACCTCAGGGTCGTCTACGCACAACACCGCGAGTCCGTAAAATGGCAAGCGATGCAGAAAATCGACGAAGGCGTTTTTCAACTGCGCGAAATCGCCACCGTAATTTTCCAGATGATCGGCATCGATGTTGGTGACGATCGCGATCATCGGCGACAACAGCAGGAACGAGCCATCCGATTCGTCGGCCTCGGCGACCAGGTATTCACCCGCGCCGAGCCGCGCATTGACGCCGGCGGACACGAGCTGGCCGCCGATCACGAAGGTCGGGTCGTAACCGGCTTCGGCCAACACGCTCGCGACCAGACTCGTCGTGGTGGTCTTGCCGTGGGTACCGGCGACCGCGATGCCGCGGCGGAAACGCATCAGCTCGCCCAGCATTTCGGCGCGCGGCATCACCGGAATACGCCGCTCGTGCGCGGCGACGAGTTCGGGATTGTCGGATTTGATCGCGCTGGAAATGACCACGGCATCGGCATCGGCGATGTGCTGCGCGGCGTGGCCGACCGCAATCTTCACGCCCATTTTCATCAGCCGCTCGGTGATCGGCGACGATTGTTTGTCGGAACCCGACACCGCGTAACCGAGCGTGTGCAGGACTTCCGCGATGCCGCTCATGCCGGCGCCACCGATGCCGATGAAATGCACGCGGCGGAACGCCTGCATGATGTCACCGTGAGGTGGCAGAGGGCGCTTCGTCATACGGCAGCCTCCAGACAACGCTGCGCGATGGTCGCCGCCGCATCCGGTTTCGCCAGCGCGCGCGCCGCGTTTGCCATCGCGAGCAATTGCGCGCGATCGCGCAGCAGTCGTTCCAGCAAACCCGCGAGTTTCGCCGCGTCCAGATCGCGTTCCTGGATCAATTGCGCGGCACCCGCGCTGACGAAACCTTCCGCGTTGCGGGTCTGGTGATCGTCCACCGCGTACGGAAACGGGATCAGGATCGCGCCTAAACCCGCCGCGGCGAGTTCCGCCAGCGTCAGCGCGCCGGCGCGGCACACCGCGAGATCGGCCCAGGCGTAGGCATCGGCCATGTCGGCGATGAACGGCTCGACGCGCGCGTCGACCTGCGCGCGCGCATAAGCGGCGCGCGTGGCCTCGACGTGCGCCGCGCCGCATTGATGCAACACCCGCGGGCGGCGTTGTTCGGGAATCAACGCCAGCGCGTTGGGCAGGCGCTGGTTCAATGCGCGCGCACCGAGGCTGCCGCCGAGCACCAGCAAATGTGCATGTTCGTCGTTGCGTCCCGCGAAACGCTCGGCCGGCGCGGACACTGCGGCGATTTCCGTGCGCACCGGATTGCCGGTCCATTCGGCGTTTGCCTTCGCGGGGAACGCATCGGCGAAACCCGCCAGCACGCGCTTGGCGACATGCGACAACATCCGGTTGGTGAATCCGGGTACGCGGTTTTGTTCGTGCACCAGCAGCGGCCGGCTCGTCAGCCACGCGGCGATGCCCCCGGGACCGGCAACATAGCCGCCGAGCGACAACACGCTACGCGGACGCGCGCGACGCAATACGCGCAAGGAGGCATACAGCGCGCGGCACAGCATCCAGGGCGCGGCAATCCGCGCGGGTAGATCCTTGCCGCGCAACCCGGACACCGGCACGGTTTCCAATTCGATGCGGTGCTCCGTCACCAGTCTCTTTTCCAGGCCGTCGGCCGCGCCCAGCCACAGCACCGGCACATCGAGCGCGCGCAACGCGTCGGCCACGGCGAGGCCAGGAAAGATATGACCGCCGGTGCCGCCGGCCATGATCAGGACAGGAGCAGCATTGGGCCCGGACGCATTCATGCGCGCACCTGCCCGATATGCGGCTCGATACGTCCGCGCGCGGCGATGGGCAGCGGGCGTTTGCTGTTTGCGCGGGGCGCTGGTGCAGCAGGCACCGCGATCGGCGTTGGCGCGCCGCTACCAGGATGCCGCGTCGCCATCCGCCGCACGTCCTCGGCACGATGGATTTCGTAACTCGCGCGCAACAGCACGCCCAGCATCACGCAGGTCATCATCACGCTGGAACCGCCGGAACTGATCAGCGGCAGCGTCAAGCCCTTGGTCGGCAGCACGCCGAGATTCACGCCGACCGACACCAGCGCCTGCAGACCGATCATCAGCGAAATACCGAACGCGACGTAGCCGGCGAAGCGCTGGCCGATTTCCACGCCGCGCAGACCCAGCATCAAACCGCGCCCGACCAACAGCGCGAACAGACCCAGCACCAACACGATCCCGGCCAGCCCCAATTCCTCGCCGATCACCGCAAGAATGAAGTCGGTGTGCGCTTCGGGGAGATAAAAGAGTTTCTGCACGCTGCCGCCGAGCCCCACGCCGAACCATTCGCCACGCCCCACCGCGATCAGCGCTTGCGTCAACTGGAAACCGTCGTTGAACGGGTCCTTCCACGGATCGAGGAACGAGGTTAGGCGTTTGACGCGGTAATCGGTGGACAGCGCCAGCCAGCCGGCGATCGGCACCAGCGGCGCGCCGAGGAATATCAGATAGCGCATACGCGCGCCAGCCAGCCACACCATACCGACCGTGACGCAAGCGATCAGCGCGGCCGAGCCGAAATCTGGCTGCGCCAGCAACAAGACAGCGGTAACGCCCGCCACGAACATCGGTTTCAGTACGCCGAAGAACTTGCGCTCCACGCCGTCGCGGTGGCGCACCAGATAGCTCGCCAGATAAATCACCAGCACCAGCTTGACCGCTTCGACCGGCTGGAAGCCGATCACGTCGAGATTGATCCAACGCCGTGCGCCGTTGATGCGCATCCCGAAGTGCGGCACGAACACCGCCAGCAACAACGCGAACGCGAGCAGCATCAGACCGAATGCGTATTTCTCCATCAACCGCAACTCGATCCGCATCAGCGCACAGGCGAGCGCTGCGCCCAGCGCGAGGAACATCACATGGCGTTTCAGGTAATAGAACTCGCCAATGTGCTGACCGTCGGCGACCGCGATCGAACTGGACGCAACCATCACCACACCGAACGCCGCCAGCGCGATCGCAGCAGCCAGCAGCCACGGATCGTAGCGGCCCTGCTTGTGGGCCACGGCCTGATCGGCTTTGACGAAATCCAGCATCGATATCTACCTCACCTTCAAGGTCGCGAGACCCACCAGCACCAGCACCACGGAGATGATCCAGAAGCGAACGATCACTCGCGGTTCCGGCCAGCCTTTCAATTCGAAGTGGTGGTGGATTGGCGCCATTCGGAACAATCGCTTGCCGGTCAACTTGAAACTCGCGACCTGCAACATCACCGACGCGGTCTCGATCACGAACACCCCGCCCATCACCAGCAGGATGATTTCCTGGCGCACGATCACCGCGATGCAGCCCAGCGCCGCGCCGATCGCCAACGCGCCGATGTCACCCATGAACACCTGCGCGGGATAGGTGTTGAACCACAGGAAACCCAAACCCGCGCCGGTCAGCGCGCCGCAGAAAATCGCCAGTTCCCCCGCGCCGGGAATCGCCGGGATGCCCAAGTACCCCGAGAACACCGCGTTGCCGGCGAGGTACGCGAACACGCCCAGGGCGCCCGCCACCAACACGCTGGGCATGATCGCCAGGCCATCAAGACCGTCGGTGAGGTTCACCGCATTGGAGAAACCGACGATCCAGAAATAGCCGATTACCACGAACGCGAAACCGAGCGGATGCGCAACCTGCTTGAACAGCGGCAGGTACAACGAGGTCGCGGCCGGCACGTCCGCGGTGTAGAACAGGAACAACGCCGCGGCCAATCCCACCAGCGACTGCAACAGATATTTCCAGCGCGCCGGCAGACCGCGGCTTTCGCGCAGCACGAGTTTGCGGTAGTCGTCGTAGAAACCGATCGCACCGAACGCCAGCATCACGATCAGCACCGTCCACACATAGCGGTTGCGCAGATCGCCCCACAACAGCGTGGACGCGCCGATCGCGGCGATGATCAGCGCGCCGCCCATCGTGGGCGTGCCGGCCTTGGATAAATGAGATTGCGGTCCGTCGCTGCGGATCACCTGCCCAACCTTGACTGCAGCCAGCCGGCGGATCAGCGAGGGACCGCACAGCAACGAAACCGCGAGCGCGGTCAACGCGGCCATGATGGTGCGGAAGGTAATGTATTCGAATAGCCGGAACGCGCCGTAGTGGCGTTCCATCCATAGCGCGAACTCAAGCAACATGGCGCGCCCCTTCCCCGTTGCCGTCCTGCAGTGCCGCGGCGACGCATTCCATGCGCGACGAGCGCGAACCCTTGATCAGAACGGTGACATCCGCGTGCAGGCGCGCACGCAACATTTCGATCAATGCCCGTGGATCCGCGAAATGCGCTGCGTCAACGCCAAACGCCTGCGCTGCATGCGCCGATAATTCGCCGACCGTGAACAGTTTCTCGATGCCGGCAGCGAGCGCCTCGCGGCCGATCGCCGCGTGCAGCGCGGGCGCGTCTTCGCCAAGTTCGCGCATGTCGCCCAGCACCAGCCAGCGTTCGCCCGGCTGCAAGGCGAGCGTGGCGATCGCCGCCGCCGCCGAGCCGGGATTGGCGTTGTAGCTGTCGTCGATCACCGTCCAGCCGCCGCGCGCGGGTTGCCGCAACAACCGGCCACCGACGGCACTGGCGTTTTCCAGCCCTTCGACGATCGTTGTCAGCGGAATGTCGAACGCCAACGCGATCGCGGCTGCGGCCAATGCGTTGGCTATGTTGTGCTGGCCAGGCAACGGCAGATGCACTTCGCGCGCGCCTTGCGGCGTGACCAGTTGGAACCCGCTGCGCTCGGGCTGCAGTTCGATCGCTTGTGCCCGCACGTCCGCGTTGCCGGCGAACCCAAAACGCAACACGCGCCGCGCACCCACCAATCCCACGAAAAAATCCGCGAAAGGATCGTCGGCGTTGATGATCGCAATGCCATCCGCCGGCAACGCCTGATACAGCGCGCCCTTGGTCTCGGCCACGCCTTCCAATGTGCGCAGGCGTTCCAGATGCGCCGGTGCGACGTTATTGACCAGGCCCACTTCCGGCCGCGCGATCGCGGCGAGGTACGCGATGTCACCGGGCTTGCCTGCGCCCATCTCGATCACCGCGTATTCGCAATCGGTCGGCATCGCCAGCAGCGACAGCGGCAGGCCGATCTCATTGTTGAAGTTGCCGGCGTTGCTGTGGGTGCGGCCATGACGCGAGAGGATCGATGCCGCGAGCGCCTTGACCGTGGTCTTGCCGTTGGAACCAGTGATGCCAACCACGCGTACAGTGCGTTGCGCGCGCACGGCGCTGGCCAGGTCGCCCAGCGCGATCAGCGTGTCAGCGACGCGCACCTGTGGCAGATCGTTCTCGATCCCGCCAGATACCAGCGCGCCGGCCGCGCCGCGCGCGGCGGCTTGCGCCAGATGATCGTGGCCGTCGTGGTCCTCGCCTTTCAATGCGACAAACAATTGACCCGCTTCGATCGCGCGGCTGTCGGTCGACACGCCGTGCACCAGCGCATCCGCGCCGTGCAGCGTGCCGCGCGTCCACAGGGCGACTTCGGAGAGGCGCAGGTTCAACATGCGCGTGCTTCCAATGCGGCGCGGGCGACCGCGAGATCGTCGAACGCGTGCTTGACGCCCGCGGTTTCCTGGTACGCCTCGTGGCCCTTGCCGGCAATCAGCACGACGTCGCCCGCGCCCGCTTCGCGCAATGCCAATTCGATGGCGCGCGCGCGGTCGCGCTCGACAATCGCGCACCGCGGCTGTTCGAAACCTTCAAGGATCGACGCGACGATTTTCGCGCCGTCCTCGCCGCGCGGATTGTCGTCGGTGACGATGCAAACATCGGCGTTCGCTTCCGCGATCGCACCCATCTGCGGACGTTTGCCAGCGTCGCGCTCGCCGCCCGCGCCGAACACGCAAATCAATGTTCCCTCGCAATGCGCGCGCAATGTGGTCAGCGCCTGCTGCAGCGCATCGGGCGTATGCGCGTAATCGACGACGATCAATGGCGCAATGCCGCCGCCCAGGCGACTCATTCGTCCGGCCACGGGCTGCAGCGATTCGAGCGCTATGCGGATCGCATCGAATTCAAAACCCAGCGCGCCGAGGCAACCCGCGACCGCCAGCAGGTTGGTGATATTGAAACGGCCGAGCAGATGCGAACGTACCGCGCCTTCGCCCCACGGTGTGCGCAGTGTAAAGTCGATGCCCTCGGCGTGGGTGCGCACGTCGAGCACCTGAATTTCCGCGTCGTCGTTGTCGATCGCATAGCGCAGGCGCTGCACGTCGTGCGGCAGCTTCGCGACCAACTCACATCCAAACGCATCGTCGACATTGATGACCGCCGCGCGCAAGTCCGGCCACGCGAAGAGCTTTGCCTTGGCCGCGCCGTACGCGTCCATGGTGCCGTGATAGTCCAGATGGTCGCGGGTCAGATTGGTGAACACCGCGACATCGAACGCAACTGCATCCACACGATGCTGGTCCAGCGCGTGCGAGGAAACTTCCATCGCGACATGCGAAGCGCCCGTCTCGCGGAAGCGCGCCAATAGCGCATGCACGCTGATGACGTCGGGCGTGGTGCGTTCGCCGGCTTCGAGCGCGCCGTGCAGCCCGGCGCCGAGCGTGCCGATGGTGGCCGCGCGCAGGCCCAGATGCGTCAGCGCCTGCGCCAGCAGTTGCACGGTCGAGGTTTTGCCGTTGGTGCCGGTAACGCCAATCACCGTCAATGCTTCCGATGGCCGGCCGAAGAAGCGCGCGGCGATTTCGCCGAGTTGTTCGCGCAGATGGTCGATCCAGAGGAAGGGACTCGGGACTCGGGACCCGGGGCCCGGCAAAGCCATCGCATTGAAACGTGGATCGAACCCCGATCTCTCGGCAAGCACCGCCACCGCGCCTTGCGCGATCGCCATCGGCGCGAACGCGATGCCGTGTGAACGCGCTCCGGCCAGCGCGACGAACGCATCGCCTGCGCAGACGCTGCGCGAATCCTGGGTCAATCCGCTGACGACGATGTCGCTGCGCGCGGGCGCGGCGATGCCGCGCAGCAATTCGTCGAGGCGGACCGCACGCGCCGCGCTCACGGATCGACCTCCTCTTCGACTTGTTCCGGTTTTGTCACGGGTTTGTTCGCGGCGTCCATACCAAGATCCGGGCCGCCCGCATACCAGCGCTGCACGTTGTCCGGCGGCACGTCGAGCAGGCGCATCGCGCCGGTCATCACTTGGGCAAATACCGGCGCCGATACCAGACCGCCGTAATAGGGCGAGCCCCCCTTGCCGCCGCCGGGATCCGTGACCACCACCACGCCGACCAGACGCGGGCTGGTATACGGCACCACGCCCGTGAACAACGAGAAATAGCGATCCGCATAGCCGCCGCCGGAGGCGATATGCGACGTGCCGGTCTTGCCGGCGACGGTGTAATTGGCGACCGCCGCATCCGGCGCAGTGCCGAGCGGGCTGACCACGGTTCGCAGCATTTGCAGCACTTCGTGCGCGATGCGCGGATCGAGCACGTCGTAAGCCGGGTTGTCCGCGCCCTTGACGAAACTCGTCTCGCGCACGCGCCCGCCGGTGGCGATGCCGGCATAGCCGCGCGCGATCTGCAATGGCGTGACATTCAAGCCATAGCCGTAAGCGATGGTCGCCTTCTCCAGCGTGCCCCACTTGTGCGCGACCGGCAGATACCCGGGCGACTCGCCGGGAAAGCCGCTACCGGTGTTCTGACCGAAACCGAAGCGGTGCAGCAGGTCCCGCATCTGCTCGGCGGTCAGCGTCAGCGAAATCTTGGCCGCGCCGACGTCGCTGGAATAGGTGATCATGTGGGTGACATCGATCATCCCGTGGTCATGCGTGTCACGGATGATGTGGCCGCCCACTTCAAATGAACCGGGCGAGGTATCGATCGGCGTGGTCGGCGTCCACTTGCCCGATTCCAGCGCGGTGGCGACGGTGAACGCTTTCATGGTCGAACCGGGTTCGACCACGTCGGTGACGGCGCGGTTGCGCCGCGCCGCCGGCGTGCTGCCGTCCAGCGCGTTGGGGTTGTACGACGGCACGTTGACCATCGCCAGGATTTCGCCGGTCGGGACGTCCAGGATCACCATCGAACCGGAACTGGCGTGGTGCGCGGCGATCGCCTGCGCCAGCGACGTGTAGGCCAGATACTGGATGCGGCTGTCGATGCTGAGCGTGAGATCGTGGCCCGGCACCGGCGCGCGCACCTGCTCGACGTTTTCGACGGTGTGACCCAAGCGGTCGCGGATCACGCGTTTCTCGCCGGGCTTGCCGGCGAGCCAAGCGTCGTAGGCAAGTTCCAGGCCTTCCTGGCCGTGGTCGTCGATGTTGGTGAAGCCGAGCACATGCGCCATCACCGCGCCGGAGGGGTAATAACGCTTGTATTCGCGCTGGCTGTTGACGCCGGGAATGTTCAGCCCCAGCACGTCCTGCGCCGCGTCTGGGCTCATCTGCCGGCGCAGATAGACGAACTCGCGGCCGCTGCGCTCCTGCAATTTGCCGGCGAGATCGCCGGCGTCGACGTCCAGCGCCTTGGCCAACGCAGGAAGACGGTCGGCGTGTTGCAGCAATTCGGCGGGGTTCGCCCAGATCGACACCACCGGCGTGGACACCGCCAGCGGCACACCGTTGCGGTCGAAGATCGTGCCGCGCGATACCTGGATCGGCACTTCGCGCAGGAAACGCGCGTCGCCTTGATCCAGGTAGAACTGCTTGCGGATGACCTGCAGATCGACCGCGCGCACCACCAGTCCGGTCGATGCCAGCACCAGCACCGCGATCACCAACAGCAAACGCTTGCGCGGATTGGGGCCTTGGCCGCGGCGCGACGATGCGGGAGGCGGCGGGGCGAAACGCGGGTTCATGGGCGGATCAACTCCGCTTGAGCAGGCGCCGGCGTCACCATACCGAGCTGGTTGCGCGCGATCGTCTCGATCCGGCCGGGTTCGGCCCAGGTCGCTTGCTCCAATTCCAGCCGGCCATAGTCGACATTGAGCGTGTCGCGCTGGTTCTGCAGCTGGGTCAGTTCCACGAACGACGCCCGGCCTTGATGGCGCGCCCATACCACCGCGATCGCACTGGCCATCACCGCCAGCAACAGTATCGCGAACGCCAGCGCACCCAATGTCTTCATGCGCCGCTCCCCGGCACTGCGCGCTTCTCGGCGATGCGCAGCACCGCGGAACGCGCGCGTGGATTAACGCGGATTTCGGCATCGGTTGGAAATTGCGCACGGCCGATCGCGCGCAGCGGCGATTTCGCGACTTCCGGTTGCGGCAAGCCGCGGCGGACCTTTGCGGGTCGGATTTTCGACGGCATGTCATCGCCGCGGATAAAACGCTTGACGATGCGGTCCTCCAGCGAATGGAAACTGATCACCGCCAGCCGGCCGGCCGGCTTCAGTGCGCGCGTCGCCGCGCGCAAGCCGCGCTCGAGTGAACCCAATTCGTCGTTGACGTGGATGCGCAACGCCTGAAAGGTGCGCGTGGCTGGATGCTTGTTGCGTTCGCGCCGGCCAATCGTGCGTTCGACGAGTTCCGCGAGTTCCCGCGTGGTGCGGATCGGCGCTTGCGCGCGCATGGCGACAATCGCGCGCGCAATGCGGCGGCTCATGCGCTCCTCGCCGTAACGCCATAACACGTCGGCGATTTCGCATTCGTCTGCTTGCGCGAGAAAATCCGCCGCGCTCATCTCCGTGCTCGTATCCATGCGCATGTCCAAAGGCGCGTCGGTCATGAACGAAAACCCGCGCGCGGGATCGTCCAGTTGCGGCGACGACACACCCAAATCCAACAGCACGCCGTCCAATTCGCCACGTGTTTGGTCCCATGCATCGAGCTCGGCGAAGTTGCCGCGGCGGATCGCCACGCGCGGATCGTCTACGAACGCACGCCGCGCCGCGGCGATCGCTTCGCCGTCGCGATCCATCAGCAACAAACGGCCATCGCCGGCCAGACGTTCGAGGATCGCGCGGGCATGACCACCGCGGCCGAAGGTGCCATCGAAATAGCGCCCGTGCGGCCGCAGCGCGAGGCCCGCGAGCACTTCGTCCCGCAGCACCGGGATGTGCGTCGATCCGCGCTCGGCCACGATTGCCCCCGTTCCATCCATCGACCGTACTCGTGCGCGCCTCGCGCGCCGCGTCTGTCCGTGCCACGTCGACCGCCGCGCGCGAAGCGTTTCGCAGTGCGTGCCGGTCACAATCTCAATCCCGCCATGTCCTCGCTGATTTCGCCCTCATCGATCGTCTGCCGGATCTTGGCGAGGTGCGCCTGCTCGCTCCAAAGCTCGAATTTGTCGCCCATGCCCAGCAGCACCGCTTTCTTCTCGATGCCTGCCGCCGCGCGCTGGCTGGCCGGCAGGAGAATTCGCGCGGCGGAGTCCAGCTCGACATGCGTAGCCGCGCCGACCAATTTCAACTGCAAATCGCGATGCACGCGTTTGACGCTCGGCAACGCGTTGACCTGATCGCGCACGCGCTCCCATTCCGGCTGCGGAAACAACCAAAGGCAGCCATGTTCGAACGGGTTGTAGGCGACGACCAAACGGTTGTTGCAGGCGCGCGCGATCAGCTCGCGGTAGGCGGTGGGAATCGCCAGCCGGCCCTTGTCGTCCACAGTGATGGCGGTTTCCCCTTGGAACATGGGCAGGCTCTTACCACTAATTCCCACGAATTCACACCGAAGTCCACCTTAGTCTCAGGTCGTGAGACTGTCAAGGAAATTTTTGCTTGTGGATCAAGGAGAAAGCCGTTTTTCAAGGCACTTGTGAGCTTGCTTCGCAAGGTGCTTGAAAGCAAACGATTTCGAGTCAAATTCTAGCCATCTACGCAGCTTTGGCGCAGTCGATGGCGCGGATTTTGCTTTGGCGCTGATTTTCCTGGCCTTGGCCGGGCGTTCGCGATAACCCGTAAATGCGCGTCAAAAAAAGCGGCCCTGGATAGCCGCTTCGGGGGCACTACCAAGTTTTGGTGCTGACGAACATTGACGGGCATCCCGCCGAAACGGCGGCAAAGCCACCAAGAATGCCAGCCGTGGACGGCCGCCTTGTGAGCCCAACGATTGAAGCGCTGCAATTGGGTACTGCAACGATTTCGAGCGGCGATTCTGGAAGATCGCACAAAAAGCGGAGTCGGCCTGTAAGCCGGGTCCTGTATGCCTTGCGGCGTGACAGTCATTCCTCTGGGCGCCGCGTCGCCGCGGCGCTCAAGCAACCTACCCGGGAACGACGCGGGCAGCGTCATGGTTCCCCTATTCGGTCTTGCTCCAGGTGGGGTTTGCCGTGCCGGTCTGTTGCCAGACTCGCGGTGGGCTCTTGCCCCACCGTTTCACCCTTGCCTGATCCTCTTGCGAGGCCATCGGCGGTCTGCTCCCTGTTGCACTATCCGTCGGCTCACGCCGCCCAGGCGTTACCTGGCACCTTGCCCTGCGGAGCCCGGACTTTCCTCGATGCGCTTGTGCACTTCGCGACTGTCCGGCCGACTCCGATGACGATTCTATCAGCCTTCGATGATCAGGCTTCGTACAAAGCCTTGCGAGGCGCGCCGCTGATCGCCGCAGCCAGCTTGGCGGCTTGCGCGGGCGGGAGTTCCTCGCGCAGCAATGCATAGATGCGACGACCTTCCGCGAGTTTGTCGTCGCCGGATTCTGACGCGCCGGCAACCACCAACACGAATTCGCCGCGGCGTTGATCGGCATCGTATTCGATCCGCGCAGCGATTTCGCCTAGCGTACTTCCGAGCGCGGTTTCGTAGAGCTTGGTCAATTCGCGCAGCAACCACGCCTCGCGCTGCGCGCCGAAAACATCACGCACATCTGCGCAGCATTCGACAATGCGATGCGACGATTCGTAGAACACCAGCGTGCGCGGCTCGTGCAAGAGTTCGCGCAAGCGCGCGCGCCGCGCGGTGGCTTTGGCCGGAAGAAACCCCTCGAACACGAAGCGGTCGCTGGGCACGCCCGCGATCGATAATGCCGCGATCGCCGCGCACGCGCCAGGCACCGTGCGCACGGCGATGCCCGCATCGCGCGCCGCGCGCACCAAGCGATAACCCGGATCGCTGATCAGCGGCGTGCCGGCATCGGAAATCAGCGCGATGTCCTCGCCGGCATACAACCGCGTCAGCAGTGAATCGGTCATAGCGCGTTCGTTGTGTTCGTGCAGCGCGATCATCGGCGTATCGACACCGAAATGCGCCAGCAACGGACGGCTGTGGCGGGTATCCTCGGCGGCGATCAACGCAGCAGCGCGCAGCACGCGCTGCCCGCGCGGCGACCAATCCTCCAGATTGCCGATCGGCGTGGCCACCACCCACAACGTACCGGTGCGCTGAACGTTCATCAATTTTCCTTGCGCTGATCCATGCGCACGAAAATCAAGCAGCGACCATCCTTGAATGCTGCCATTTGCATGTTGCGCATGGGCTATCATCACACATGCGCGATCCCCATGCGCGCATCAACAAGGAGCGAGCGCGATGCGCCGGATCACTTGTGCCGCGGCCAGTTTGAGCACGGCGTGTCTACTCACCGCGATGCTGCTGCTAGCGGGCTGCGCAAGCATCGGCGAATTCGTTTCGCGGCCCCCAACCGAAGTGGAAGCGCAGCCGCCGCTTCCGCCGGAACAGCAATCGCACGCTCTGGGCACCCGCGCCCGTGCGCAGGAGGCCGACGGCGATGCCTACGGCGCCGCGCAGACGCGCGGGCAGCTTGCCCCGCTACTGGAGGGCGCGCAACGCGCGCGCAACGCGCAAAAGATACAAGCGCTGCTCGCCTCGCTCGGTGCCGAGCCGCTCAGGGCTCGCTACGACGCGTTGGCCGACGACGATCCGCTGAAACCGTTCGCGCGCGCCGCGCTGGAACAACTCGGCGTTGCCTTGCCGCGCGTGTTGCCGCAACTCGACCATCCGGTTGGCACCATGCTCGGCGAAGGCAACGCGGCGCCGCGGGAAGGTTTTCGTATGCCCATGCAAGTCGCGCTGTTGCTGCCGGCACACGGCGCATTGGCGACGCCGGGTGCCGCAGTGCGTGAGGGATTTTTCACGGCCTATTTCGATGCGGCGCACGCGGACTCGCCGCGCCCGCAAGTACGCAGCTACGACAGCGGCAGCACTCCGGCGCAGGCACAGGCGGCATATCAGAAGGCGGCCGCCGATGGCGCTAGCCTGGTGATCGGGCCGCTCGGCCGCGACGCCGTCGCTGCACTATTCGCGCAACCGACATTGCCGGTGCCGCTGCTCGCGCTCAATCATCCCGACAACAACGCGCAGCCGCCCGCGGGCAGCGCCGAGTTTGGATTGCTGCCGGAAATCGAAGGCGCACAAGCGGCCGCGCATCTCGATGAGCGCGGCATCCACCAGGTCGTCGTGTTTCTGGTCAACGACGACCGCGCCAAACGCGCGGCATCCGCGTTCAAAGCGCAATTCGAAAGTCTCGGCGGTCAGGCGCTCAACCAGACCACGCTGGCGAGCAGCAGCGTCGATTACGCAGCTGACATCAAAGCCGCGCTGGCGAATGCCGGGGACGATGCGGCCATTCTGATCTTGATGCGTCCGCAAACGGCGCGTCTGTTGCTGCCGCAATTGAAACTGGCCGGCGTGAAACAGCCGGTGTTCGCTACCTCGCTGGTGTATGGCGGCAGCGACAGCCCGACCGCGGATCGCGATCTTGATGGCGTGGAGTTCTGCGATGCGCCGTGGCTGTTCGACGCACAACCGGGCTTGCCGAATCATGCCGCTATCGCCACCAAATTGCCGGCCGCGCGCGGCGCGGCGGCGCGGCTGTTTGCATTCGGCATGGATGCCTACGCGCTGATGCCGTATCTGGAGTGGCTGCGCACGCATCCGGGCACCTATCTGCCGGGCGCCACCGGCCAATTGACCGAGGACGATCTAGGCCACGTGCACCGTACGCCGGTGTGGGCGCGCTTCGACAACGGCGTGGCGCGGCCAATCGCGGCGGGTCTGGATACGACACCTGCCACTGGCGCGCCGGCCCCAGCGATGCCAGCGC
>JBDTAJ010000128.1:0-9663 GCA_039924705.1 Rhodanobacteraceae bacterium | reverse complement strand
TGTTCCGTCCGCTGGCGCAGCGCATGGAATCGGTAGGCTCGACCTGCGAGCCCGGCCGCGCCGCGCACCTGCAAGCGATGTTCGATGCGACATGGGAACGCTCCGAGCCGTATGCGGAATTGCGCGCGCTGGGGCTTTGATGTTCCACGGCAATTTGCCGCAGCGCAACACGAAACCGCTATAATTTGTAGTCGGCCATCGAAACCGGCGGCGCATGCTGGTGCGCCTTGCGATTTCCACCACGGGTGACGGCGTGAGCGACAACGGCAATCTGCTGCGGCAATTCTCCGAATCCTCGCAACTGGGCGGCGGCAACGGCGCCTGGATCGAGCAGCTTTACGAGGAATGGTTGCGCGATCCGGCCTCGGTGCCGGCGCAATGGCGCAGTTATTTCGACGGTTTCAAGGGCCGCAGCGACACGCCGCATTCCGACGCGATCGCGCGCATCGAACAGGCGCAGCGGCTAAACGGCCACGCACGCATGATCCCGCTCGACGAGGTACGCGCGAAGAAACAAGGCGGCGTGCTGCGCATGTTGACCGCGTTCCGCTCGCGCGGTCATCTCAATGCCGATCTCGATCCGCTGGCGATCGCGCCGAAGATACCGGCGCCCGATCTGGAATTGTCGTTCCAAGGCCTCGGCGACGCCGACCTCGACAGCGAATTCGACTGCGGCACCTTCGCCGGCGGTGGTCAGCGCCTGGTGTTGCGCGAATTGCGCGAGCGCTTGACGCGCACATATACCCGCACCATCGGCGCGGAGTTCATGCATATCAGCGATGCTGGGCAGCGCCGCTGGGTTTACGAGCGACTGGAAAAAGCCAGCGGCGATGCGGGACTTGACACCGAAACCCGCAAACGCGTGCTCGCCAAACTGACCGCAGCCGACGGGCTCGAGCGTTATCTTCACACCAAGTATGTCGGCCAGAAACGCTTTTCATTGGAAGGCGGCGACAGCCTGATCCCGCTGCTGGACGATCTGGTGCGGCGCGCCGCCGGCGACGGCGTGCGGGAACTCGTGATAGGTATGGCGCATCGCGGACGCTTGAACGTGCTGGTCAACACGCTCGGCAAACCGCCGCAGAAACTGTTCGAGGAGTTCGAGGGCAAGATCGACCATCCAGACGATCCCGCGCATTCGGGCGACGTGAAATCTCACATGGGTTTCTCCGCCGATGTGGCCACACCCGGCGGCGACATCCATCTCGCGCTCGCGTTCAATCCCTCGCACCTGGAAATCGTGAACCCGGTGGTCGCGGGTTCCGTGCGCGCGCGTCAACTACGTGCGCACGATGGCGCGCATGAATGCGTGGTGCCGATCCTGATCCACGGCGACGCCGCGCTCGCGGGTCAGGGCGTCAACATGGAACTCTTTAACATGTCGCAGACGCGCGGATTCGGCGTCGGCGGCACCGTGCATATCGTGGTCAACAACCAGATCGGCTTCACCACGCCGGCGGACGAAGGCCGCAGCACCTTGTATTGCACCGATGTCGCCAAGATGGTCAACGCACCGGTGCTGCACGTCAACGGCGACGACCCGGAAGCGGTGCTGCAATGCGCGCGGCTCGCCTTCGATTTCCGTCAGCAATTCCGCAAGGACGTGGTGATCGATCTGGTCGGTTACCGCCGCCACGGCCACAACGAGGCCGACGAACCCGCCGCCACCCAGCCGGTGATGTATCAGACCATCCGCAAGCTGCCGCCGACCCGCGAGCTGTATGCAAAAAAATTGATCGCGGACGGCCTGATTGGCGAGGATGCTACACAGAAATATTTCGACGAATACCGCGATCGCCTGGATGCCGGCAAGCCGGTGACCGAACTTGCCGAAGGCAGCACGCAAAAATCGATCGTCGATTGGAGCCGTTTTGCGCACGGCACGTTGGCGCAACCGGTTTCCACCGGCGTGGAACGCAAGACGTTGAACGCGCTGGCGTCGAAGATCCTCACGCTGCCCAACGGTGTCACGTTGCAATCGCGCGTTGCCAAGATCTACGACGACCGCCGCAAGATGGCGGCGGGCGAACTGCCGCTGGATTGGGGTTATGCCGAAAATCTCGCCTACGCGACGTTGATCGCGCAGAACGCCAATCTGCGCCTGGTCGGCCAGGACACGGGCCGCGGCACGTTCTTCCATCGCCACGCCGAGCTGCATGACCAGAGCACCGGCAACGTCTATACGCCGCTGCAACACGTGCGCGACGGCGTGGAAGTCGAGATCATCGATTCGCTGTTGTCGGAAGAAGCGGTGATGGCGTTCGAGTACGGTTTTTCCACCGCCGACCCGGACACGTTGGTGCTGTGGGAAGCGCAATTCGGCGATTTCGCCAACGGCGCGCAAGTCGTGATCGATCAGTTCATCTCCTCGGGCGAAGCCAAGTGGGGTCGTTTGTGCGGACTGGTACTGCTTCTGCCGCACGGTTACGAAGGCCAAGGGCCGGAGCATTCCTCCGCACGTCTCGAGCGTTATCTACAAATGTGCGCGCTGGACAATATGCAGGTGTGCGTGCCGACCACACCCGCGCAGATGTTCCACATGCTGCGCCGCCAGGTGCTGCGCGACGCGCGCAAACCGCTGGTGGTACTCACACCGAAGTCTCTATTGCGCCACAAACTCGCGATCTCCTCGCTGGACGATCTGGCCAACGGTACGTTTCAACTGGTGATCCCCGATTCGCGCATCGCGCAAGCACAAAAGGTGCGGCGCATGGTGCTGTGTTCGGGCAAGATCTATTACGATCTGCGCGAAGCCGCGGAAAAAGGCAAGGTCGACGATGTCGCATTGATCCGCATCGAGCAGTTGTATCCGTTCCCCCGGCAGGAGGTCAGCGAGCAGTTGGCGCGCTATCCGACCGCGCGCGAAGTGATCTGGTGCCAGGAAGAACCGATGAACCAGGGTGCGTGGTTCCAGATCCGCCATCATCTGCAAGCCAGCATCGGCGCGGATCACGGGCTGCACTACGCCGGGCGGGTGCGCTCGCCCGCGCCGGCCTGCGGCCATTACGACACCCACATCGCTGAACAGAATGCGCTGGTGCAGCAGGCGTTGAACGCGTCGGTCGGCGACGATCATTCGTTGGAATAGAGAGCGGTTTCAGAACTTGCAGCGACGCAGCTTTGGATTTAAAGACAAAACCGCTCAACCATTTTAAGGACACCCCATGTCGATCGAAGTCAAGGTTCCGGTGCTGCCCGAATCGGTTTCCGACGCCACCATCGCCGCCTGGCACAAGAATCCCGGGGATGCGATCAAGCGCGACGAGAACCTCGTTGACTTGGAAACCGACAAGGTCGTGCTGGAAGTGCCGGCGCCTGTCGACGGGATCTTGAAGGAAATCCGCAAAAACACCGGCGAGACGGTCGGCAGCCAGGACGTGATCGCGATCATCGAGGAAGGCGCGGCGAAACCGGATGAAAAGAAGGTCGACACGAAACAGCAATCGCCCGCGCAGAAAGACGAAGCCAAACAAGCCGCGCAGGCCGCGCGTCCGGTCATGACCAAAGACGAGGCGCGCGCCGTCGACAAAGCGCAAGCAGCACCCAAGGGCGCCGAGGACTTGTCACCCGCCGCGCGCCGCGTGGCAACCGAGGAAAAGATCGATCCTTCGAATATCGGCGGCAGCGGACGCGACGGCCGCGTGACCAAGGAAGATCTGGTGAACTATGCGAAGTCGGCCGACAAGCCGACATCCGCAAGGACTGCGAGTCCCGAGCCCCGAGTCCCGAGTCCCGCCGGCTCTCGCGCCGAGGAGCGTGTGCCGATGACGCGCATGCGCGCCAAGATTGCCGAGCGGCTGATGCAATCGAAGAACTCGATCGCGATGTTGACCTCGTTCAACGAGGTGAACTTGTCGAAAGTCGTCGCGACGCGCAAGCAGCTCGGCGAAGCCTTCGAGAAGGCCCACGGCATCAAGCTCGGCTACATGAGTTTCTTCGTGCGCGCGGTATGCGAAGCGTTGAAGCGTTACCCGGTGGTCAATGCATCGGTCGACGGCAACGACGTGATCTATCACGGCTATCAGGACATTTCGGTGGCGGTGTCGACCGACCGGGGTCTGGTGACGCCGGTGCTGCGCGACGCGCAATCGATGGGCTTCGCGCAAATCGAGAAAGCGATTCAAGAGTTCGCGCGGCGCGCGCGCGAGGGCGGCCTGACGCTGGAAGACCTGCAGGGCGGCACCTTCACCATCACCAATGGCGGCACCTTCGGCTCGTTGTTCTCCACGCCGATCGTCAATCCGCCGCAGAGTGCGATTCTGGGCATGCACACCATCAAGGAGCGCGCGGTGGTCGATAACGGCCAGGTGATCGCAGCACCCATGATGTACATCGCGATCAGCTATGACCACCGCATCATCGACGGCAAGGACGCGGTGTTGTTCCTGGTCGACATCAAGAATCAATTGGAAAGTCCGCAGCGGATGCTGCTCGGCCTTTGATGGAAAAAACCATGACCGACAAATACGACGTCATCGTGATCGGCGCGGGCCCTGCGGGTTACGTGGCCGCGATCCGCGCCGCGCAGCTTGGCTTGAAAGTGGCCTGCATCGACGACTTCAAAGGCAAGGACGGCAAACAGGCGCTCGGCGGCACGTGCCTCAACGTCGGCTGCATTCCATCCAAGGCGCTACTGGATTCCTCCAAGCAGTTCTGGAATCTGCAACACCATTTCGACGTGCACGGCATTACGACGAAAGGCGCCGCGATCGACGTCGACACGATGGTCGGCCGCAAGGACAAAATCGTCAAACAATTCACCGGCGGCATCGGTTTGCTGTTCAAGGCCAACAACGTCACGCCGTTTTTCGGCAAGGGACGTCTGTTGAAAGGCAGCGTGGTCGAAATCACCGGCGCGGACGGTGGCAAACAAACGATTCAAGCGACCAACGTGATCATCGCCACCGGTTCCGCTCCGATCGAGTTGCCGTTCGCCAAATTCGTCGGCAAGACCATCGTCGATAGCGCCGGCGCGCTGGATTTCGACAGCGTGCCGAAACGCCTCGGCGTGATCGGCGCGGGCGTGATCGGATTGGAACTGGGTTCGGTGTGGAAGCGGCTCGGCGCGCAAGTCACGATCCTCGAAGCTTTGCCGGATTTCCTTGGCACGGCCGATGCCGACATCGCCAAAGCAGCCGCGCGCGAATTCAAGAAGCAGGAACTCGACGTCAAGCTCGGCGCGAAAGTGAGCAAAGCCGAGGTCAAGAAAAATGCGGTCGAGGTGACCTATTCCGACAAGGACGGCGAACACGCGTTCACGGTGGACAAGCTGCTGGTCGCGGTAGGCCGCCGGGCGCTGACCGACGGCGTGCTCGGCGATGGCGTGGGCGTCAAGACCGATGAGCGCGGGCGCATTCAAGTGGACGAACACTGCTGGTCCGGCGTCGACGGCGTGTGGGCGATCGGCGACTGCGTGCGCGGTCCGATGCTGGCCCACAAGGGTTCCGAGGAAGGCGTGATGGTCGCGGAATTGATCGCCGGCAAGGCCGGCCACGTCGATTACGACGTGATCCCGTGGGTGATCTACACCGAGCCGGAGATCGCCTGGGCCGGCAAGACCGAAGCGCAGTGCAAAGCCGAGAATATTCCGTACAAGATCGGCACGTTTCCGTTCGCGGCGATCGGCCGGGCGGTGGCGATGAACGAACCCGCGGGTCTCGTCAAGATCATCGCGCACGCGGACACCGATCGGATTCTCGGTGTGCATATGGTCGGCGCGGCCGTGTCAGAACTGATCGCCGAAGCGGTGGTCGCGATGGAGTTCAAGGGATCGTCGGAAGACCTGGCGCGCATCGTCCACGCGCATCCGACATTGTCGGAAGCCGTGCACGAAGCCGCACTGGCGGTCGACAAGCGGGCGATTCATAAGGCGAACGCGTGACTTCAACCTTCCGAGCTGTCCGCATCCGCAACGACGATAACGGTTATCGCGCTGGTATCGAGTCGATGCGCGCAGATGAGTTGTCGCCGGGCGAGCTGTTGATAAAAACTGCGTACTCGTCGGTCAACTACAAGGACGCGCTGGCCGGCACCGGCAAAGGCAAAATCCTGCGTCGGTTTCCGTTGAACGGCGGCATCGACGTCACCGGTCACGTGGTCGAATCGACCGACCCGCATTTCATGGAAGGCGATGCGGTGTTATGCACCGGCTGCGGCTTGAGCGAAACACGCGACGGCGGCTATGCGGAATATGCGCGATTGGAATCACGCTGGACGATTCCGTTACCGCACGGCATGTCATTGCGCGAAGCGATGATCCTCGGCACCGCGGGTTTCACCGCCGCGCTCGCGTTGCTGCGGATGTGCGACAATCGCCAGCGCCCGGAATTGGGGCCGATCGCGATCACCGGTGCAACCGGCGGCGTCGGCATGTTGGCGATCGATATTTTTACGCGCGCCGGTTACGAGGTGCACGCGATCAGCGGCAAGGCCGACAAGCAGGCGTTTCTGAAACAACTTGGCGCGCACGAAGTGCTCGACCGCCACGATCTCGCGCTCGGTGACAAACCGCTCGAATCGATGCGCTTCGGCGGCGCGCTCGACAATGTTGGGGGCGAAATGTTGGCGAAACTTTTGGCCTGCATCACGCCTTATGGCAATGTCGCAAGCGTCGGCTTGGCCGCGGGCAGCGATGTAGCGACGACCGTGATGCCCTTTATCCTGCGCGGCGTGAGTCTCCTTGGCATCGCATCCGCTGGCACCGCACGCGACATCCGCGAACAGGTCTGGCGGCATCTTGCCGCTGACTGGAAACCCGCGCATATGGAGACAATCTGCACGCGCGAAATCACGCCGGACGAATTGCCGAATGTGTTCGGCCATATGCTCAATGGCGGCTCGTTCGGCCGCACACTGGTGCGGATCGGGCCTGATTCCTGATGCGATTCCTTGCGAGCAACCCGCGTCAAGAGGTTGATATCACTCTCATCGTGATTCAGCCTTGGCGAATTGACCACAAAGCCTCCAAGGTGTGATCGAATACGCGCACCCGGCACGTCCTGCGGTTCGATCCGGGTAAAATGCCACCACTTTTTGCGCACGAGATCATCGGGGATTGGGTCTACCCATGCTTAGCCAAGCGGCTGCGCCGTCGGCCCTTTGGCTGCAGGGCAAGGCATCACGAGGAAGATGTATGTCGATACATAGACGAGTGACAACGCGGTCCTGCGGGCAAAGGGCCACGGCCCGAAGGGTTGCTTCGCGGCGACCGCCATACGGCATTGCGCGCCTTGGCCATAGAATGGCTATGACGCGGCGGCGCGCGCATTGTCTGGCAACCGCTGCGGAAGCAACGCGGCTAAGTATGGGTAGACCCTGACATGGCGCGCATCCTGATCGTGGACGATTCGCCGTCCCAGTTGCTGGGTCTGAAACGTCTGGTCGAAAAAATGGGCCACGAGGCGTTGACCGCCGAGGATGGCGCCGCCGGCGTTGAGGCGACCAAGCGCGAACTGCCGGATCTCGTGCTGATGGACGTGGTGATGCCGAACTTGAACGGCTTCCAGGCCACGCGCTCGATTTCGAAAGATCCCACCACCGCGCATATTCCGGTGATCCTGGTGACCACCAAGGATCAGGACACCGACCGCGTGTGGGGCATGCGCCAAGGCGCCAAGTCTTATATCACCAAGCCAGTCAGCGAATCGGATCTGGCCAAGGCGGTCAGCGACGCACTCGCCGCTTGATCGATTGAAAAGCTCGCGCTCGGCTAAGAACCTGCAAGCAGTCATCCATGAATCGCTTCCCCGCCCGCACTTCCTTGTGCGTGCGTTCGCCGGCGCGAGATGCCATTCAAGGCATCTCGTGAGAGCCCCGGCTCACCCGCGTGGATCGAAATCCGCAAAGGCTTTCTCGAATGCCGCATACGCGGCGCGCGCCTTGTCGTCGTCCGCCGCCGGCGTCTGGATGACGAGCGTGACGATCTGATCGCCGACGGATTTGCCCGGCATGCCGCGGCCTTTCAATCGCAATTTTTTCCCGCTGCGCGAACCCGCCGGAATGCGCAACTCAACCTCGCCTCCAAGCGTCAGCACCGGCACCTTGGCGCCCAACGCGGATTCCCACGGCGCGACCGGCAAATCGACCAGCACGTCGCGGCCGTCCAATTGAAAACGGGCATCGTTGCGCACCTGCACTTCCATCAGCAGATCGCCAGCCGGCCCGCCTTGCGCTCCGGGTTCGCCTTGTCTCGCCAACCGAATCGTGCGGCCTGAAAGAACCCCGGGCGGGATGCGCACTTCCAGCGTGCGCTCGCCACCATGCGCATCGCGCAGGCCAAGCCGCTGCATGCCGCCGGCATAAGCCGTTTTGAGATCGATCTGCACCGTGGCGCGCACGTCGCGGCCGCGCATCGGCCCGCGTTGCGCGCGCGGTCCTGCGCCTCGGCCGAATAGACTTTCGAAGAAATCGCTGAAATCACCGCCGCCCTGGCCGAAGTCTTGCGGGCCGGAGGAATCGCGGAACTCGAAGCCGCCGCCGCTGTGGCGTTGCGCCCAATCCGGCGGCGGCCGGAATTGATCGCCGCCGCGATAACCGCCCGCGCGCAACTGGTCGTACTCCGCGCGCTTCTGCTTGTCGTGCAAGACTTCGTGCGCTTCGTTGACCGATTTGAACTTGTCCTCGGCGCCGGCCTCCTTGCTGACGTCGGGGTGATACTTGCGCGCGAGCTTGCGATAGGCGCTTTTGATCTGCGCCTCGGTCGCGTCGGGCTTGACGCCCAATATTTCGTAGTAATCCTTGAATTCCATCCAGCGCGTCGCTCCGTCAAAACAACCGCGGCGGATCGCTCCGCCGCAGTGAGATATTACGTCATGCGCGCCAGGGCTGCGCGGAAACACGCAAAGGGTTACGATGAGAACCCGCAATCGAAAATAGAGCGGTTTGAAAAGCGTAGCGAGCGAAGGCAGGTTGCGCGCCGCCGGAGCGCAGGAAGCGGAGTGTACACGTCAGTACATGAGCAGTCCGAGCACCGCCGGCACGCGAGATACCGAGCGCAGTAGCTTTGCAAGCCGCTCGACAAGGAGCGAACCATGACCATCAACGTCGGCGATCCCATTCCGTCCGCTACCCTCAACGTGATCAAGGATGGCGTGCAGAGCGTCAGCACGGACGAAATCTTCAAGGGCAAGAAGGTGGTGGTGTTCTCGGTGCCAGGCGCGTTCACGCCGACCTGTTCCGAGCGCCACCTGCCCGGCTATGTCGGGAAGTTCGAGGATTTCAAAAAACGCGGCATCGAGGTCGCCTGCATGGCGGTCAACGATGCGTTTGTGATGAAAGCCTGGGCCAAGGATCGCGCTGTGCCCGATGGCTTGATGATGCTGGCCGACGGCAACGGCGCGTTCGCGAAAGCGCTGGGGCTGGAGATGGACGCCAGCAAGTTCGGCATGGGCCTGCGCGCGCAACGCTTCGCGCTGTACGCCGAGGACGGCGTGGTCAAGGTGCTGCAGGTCGAAGCGCCCGGCGAGTTCAAGGTGTCGTCGGCGGAGGCGATGCTGGCAGCGATACCGTAAGACGGGAGGCGGAAGCTTGGTGGCTTGGTAGATACTGTTATGCGTGTCAAACGCCGTGAAGCGTTGGATCGAACATCTTTCCCGATTTGATAACGCCGAAGGCGACATGGGCGAGCTTGCGCATCATGGCGCCGATGATGAGCTTGGGCGGTTT
>JBDTAJ010000127.1:0-8111 GCA_039924705.1 Rhodanobacteraceae bacterium | reverse complement strand
GCGCTCGGTCTGCAACGCGATCTGCTCGCGCAGTTTCTGGATGCCGCTCATCGGCGCATACTGGTTGCGGCCTTCTTCCATCGCGTGCGTCAGTGCGTCGCGCAGGTTTTGCGGCGGATCGAAATCCGGGAAGCCCTGCCCCAGATTCACCGCCTTGTGCTCCAGCGCGAGCTGGCTCATCACGGAGAAGATGGTGGTGCCGACTCTAGGCAGCTTGGTGTCGATCTGCATACTTTCTCCTAAGAGCAACTTGAAAACTGCTGCGCTCGGCATCTTGCGCGCGGCGGCGCTAGGAATGCTCATATACTGGCGTGTACACCCCGCTTCCTGCGCTCCGGCGCGCGCAACCTGCCTTCGCTCGCGACGCTTTCAAGCCGCTCAAGAATTTTCGGATGGTAGCACGCGTGTTTCGCGCGCCGCTCAGACGGTATCAGGCTCAGCAACGATCCGCACCGGCACCGATTTCGCCGCCGGCGTCTTGCTCTCCTGCGCGTGATGCCAGACCGGAATCAACGGATTGCATTCCGGGTAATAACCACCGATGCAACCGGCCGGAATGTCGTAGGTCACTACGCGCAGCCCGCGCACTTTGCGCTCGACATCATCGCCCGCATCGGACACCAACGTCACCGATTGCCCATCGCGCAGATTCAAGCGCACGATGTCGGCCACATTCATGAACACGATCATCCGCGTGCCGTGCACACCGCGGAAACGATCGTCGTAACCGTAGATCGTGGTGTTGAACTGGTCGTTGGAGCGCAAGGTGATCAGACGCAGACGATTAGGCGCGTCGTCGAACCCGGTCGCACTCAAGCACGGCGGCGCGATGAAATTCGCCTTGCCGGTGTCCGTCTTCCAAACCCGGTGGCGCGCGGCGTTGGGGCGATGGAAACCGCCCGGCGTCCACATCCGCTTGTTGTAATCCTTGAATTGCTCCGGATAGGTCTGCTCGATCGCCTCGCGAATCTTTGAATAATCGGCCACCCATGCATCCCAATCCACCCTCGGATTCGGACGCAAGGTGGCCTTGGCCAGTTCCGCGACGATCCTCGTTTCCGACAACAGGTGTTCGCTGATCGGTGGATGCTTGCCGAGCGAACCGTGGATGCAACTGGTGGAGTCCTCGATACTGACCGCTTGCGGCTTGCCGTTCTGCACATCGCGTTCGATGCGCCCCAGACACGGCAACAGATACGCGACTTCACCATTGATGAGATGACCGCGATTCAACTTGGTCGCGATCTGCACGGTCAGCCGCTGGGTGCGCCACGCTTTTTCCATGCGCGCGGTGTCGGGAATCGCACGGATGAAGTTGCCGCCGAGTCTGACGAATGCCTTGACCGTGCCGGCGAGCACGCCTTCGCAGACATCCACGGTCTTGAGTCCCGGCTTGCGCGGCGGTTCGAACCCATATTGCTCGGCGAGCCGGTCCAGCGGCACCAGTTTCGGATCATCCGCGATACCGACCGTGCGTTGGCCCTGCACGTTGGAATGCCCGCGCACCGGACACAAACCCGCACCGGCTTTGCCGACGTTGCCGTGCAACAGCAGCAGGTTGGCGACCATGTGCACGTTGTGTTCGCCGAAGTGATGCTGGGTCAAACCCATGCCGTAGATGCCGATCACCGCATTGGCCTTGGCGTACACCTGCGCGGCTTGTTCCAGCGCGGCGCGCGTCAGACCCGACGCGGTTTCAATGGCCTTCCATTCGTGCGCTCGAACCGCCGCGGCGAATGCCGCGAAGCCGTGGGTGTGTTGCGCGATGAAATCGTGATCGAGCACACGCGGCATATTCGATTGCGCGGCTGCGTCGTCCAGCGACAGCAATGCCTTGCACAGGCCCATGATCGCGGCGATGTCGCCGCCGGCTTTCACCTGCAGATACTGTGAGCTGATCCGCGTCGCCTCCCCGCCCAGCATCTGCACGGGGTTTTGCGGATTCTTGAAACGCTCCAGCCCGCGTTCGCGCAATGGGTTGAAGGTGACGATCGGCACGCCGCGCTGCGACGCATGTTGCAAGTCGTGCAGCATCCGCGGGCTGTTGGAGCCGGCGTTCTGACCGAAGAAAAAAATGCAGCCGGTTTGTT
The DNA here is from genome assembly GCA_039924705.1 of Rhodanobacteraceae bacterium. Lineage (GTDB taxonomy): Bacteria > Pseudomonadota > Gammaproteobacteria > Xanthomonadales > Rhodanobacteraceae > 66-474. Next base: position 6,021 of record JBDTAJ010000127.1, on the reverse strand, counting down.
CGAAATCGTCGAGGATCACCGTACCGACCGGCGAGCCGACGCTTTTCTTGAGCGCCACGCCGGTGGTTTCGTGGCACATGTTGGAACTGTCGGGCAGATTGTTGTTGCCGTACATCCGCGCGAACAATGCATACATATACGACGTTTCCAACGAAGCGCGGCCGGAGGCGTAGAACACCACCGATTCCGGATCGAGCCGCTTCAATTCGGCGCCGATTGTGGCGAACGCCTCGCTCCATTCGACCGGCACGTATTTGTCCAGCGCGCGGTCGTAGCGCATGGGTTGCGTCAAACGGCCGGCCTGTTCCAGATCGTGATCGCTCCACGTCAACAATTCGCTCAACGTGTGCTGCGCGAAAAACGCCGGCGTGACGCGCAGGCTGGTCATCTCCCACGCGCTGGCCTTGGCGCCGTTCTCGCAGAACTCGAACGGATGCGGATGCGCAGGTTTGGGCCACGCGCAGGACACGCACATGAACCCTTCGGCCTTGTTCTGCCGCAGCAACTCGTGCGTGGTGCTCGCCAGCGGCACCTTCTCGCGCTTGAGGATTCCCGCAACGGATTTGAGCGAACCCCAGCCGCCCGCCGGCCCGGTGTACGGTTCGATCCGCGTCTTCTTCTCGTCCATGATTCACCTCCGCACAGGTTCCCGACCGATTATGCCGCAAACGCATTGCGCATGATGCTCGAAAAGAGGCGCTAGACTGCGGCGCGTTGCCACCATCGCGAGGAGACGCAACCATGAGCTGGGGACATCGGCCCACACCGGGCGAATGGCTGGTCAACAGCGGCGTGCTCGACGAAGCCGCCGCCGCGGTGATGAAGTCGGTGCGCGTGATCCGCGACCACGACGTGCCGTATGTCGGTTCGTGCAGCAGGAACGGCAAGAAGGTCTACATCGACTACCAGTTGCCGCCGCACCTGGCGCACAAGAGCAAGCGTTACGACATTGACCGCTACATCACCATGCACGAAGTCGTGGAGATGCTGTTCGAGCACGTGCTGCACTTCCAGTACCGCGACGCGCACCAGCTCGCGCTGCGCGCAGAACGCGCGCTGGTCGAATCCGACGGCCTGCCGTGGCCGGTCTACAACCGTTTCTGTGCCAAGTGGATCAAGATCATCGGCGGCCGCAAGATTTATCCCAATCCGCCGCTCGACATCGACCTGCAACCGGAGATCGACGAGAACGACAAACCCACCCTGCGCCGGATGGGTGCCAAGCGCGCGGCGAAGACGGGAAGGAATATGATGAAGTGAATGGCGGAGGGAGTGGGATTCGAACCCACGAGGGGCTTGCGCCCCTGCCGGATTTCAAGTCCGGTGCATTCGACCACTCTGCCATCCCTCCGTGAAACGCCCGTCATTCCCGCGAAAGCGGGAATCCAGTGTCTTTTGATTTCAAAAACCAAGGTACTGGATTCCGGATCGCCGCTCCGCGGCGTCCGGAATGACGATTCTATGATATTTCCGGCAAGGAACCGAAACTTCTCACGCAACCCGCTCCGCATCGCTCATGTAGCGTTGCAGCGCTTCCGGCACCGTGATCGAGCCGTCCGCGTTCTGATAATTCTCCATCACCGCGATCAGGGTGCGGCCGACCGCGAGGCCGGAGCCGTTGAGCGTGTGCACCAATTCCGGCTTGCCGGTTGCAGGATTGCGCCAGCGCGCCTGCATTCGCCGCGCCTGGAAATCGGTGCAATTGGAGCACGAACTGATTTCGCGGTAAGTATTTTGAGACGGCAGCCAGACTTCCAGGTCGTAGGTCTTGGCCGCGGCAAAACCCATGTCGCCGGTGCACAGCAGCACCTTGCGATATGGGAGCAGTAGCAATTGCAACACCCTCTCCGCGTGGCCAACCAGATCTTCCAATGCGTCGAATGATTTGACCGGCTCGACGATCTGCACCAGTTCCACTTTCTCGAATTGGTGTTGGCGGATCATGCCGCGCACGTCTTTGCCGTAACTGCCGGCTTCGGCGCGGAAGCACGGCGTGTGCGCGGTAAGTTTCATCGGCAGCGCATCGGCATCAACGATCGAATCGCGCACCAGATTGGTCAGCGAAACTTCTGCGGTTGGAATCAAATAGCGATCTCGATGTGATGCGATGATGCGATTGAGTGCATGTAATGTCCCAATTTCATCATTGCTTTCGGCGGCTCGTTTAAAAGATTCCCAATCGCTTCCCTCGACAACAAACTGCGTTTTTGTTCTTTCGTCAGGTAGACGAAAAGTCGCAAACAGATCTTCCTCAAATTTCGGTAACTGCCCGGTGCCTTGCATGGTTTCCGGATTGACCAGCAGCGGCACGTTGCATTCGAGATAGCCGTGCTCGCCGGTGTGCAGATCGAGCATGAATTGCGCGAGCGCGCGGTGCAGCCGCGCCAGTTGTCCGCGTAACACGGTGAAACGCGCGCCGGATAATTTTGCGCCAGCCTCGCCGTCCAGCCAGCCGTGGCGCGCGCCCAGTTCGACGTGATCCTTGACCGCAAAATCGAACGTGCGCGGCTCGCCCCAGCGCATTTGTTCGACGTTGCCGTGCTCGTCCTTGCCGATGGGCACCGATTCGTTCGGCAGATTCGGAATGCCGAGCGCGATGTCGGCGATCTTCGCCTGCACATCGGCCAGCGCTCGCTCGTTGGCTTTCAACTCGTCGCCAATTCCCGCAACTTCGGCCATAAGCGGCGCGGCATCCTCGCCTTTCGCCTTGGCCTGCCCGATCGCCTTGGAGCGCGTGTTGCGCTGGTTCTGCAATTCCTGCGTGCGTGCTTGCGTCGCCTTGCGATCGGCTTCGAGCGCAACAAGTTGATCGACGGGCAAATCGTAGCCACGCGTCTTCAGCCGCTCGGCCGTGTCGGCGAGTTGCGCGCGCAGCAGAACCGGATCCAGCATATTCGACCCTTGGAATGCTCGGAAAGAGGGAGATTATCGCGGTGGGTGGCAGCGACGCGCAACGCGGCACAGATATCGTAGGGCGGGAGAAGCGCAAGCGAATCCCGCCATGATGGGATTCTTTGCAAAAGGCGGGATTCGCCGCTTCGCTGCTGCTCCCGCCCTACCTGATGCCGGAGGCACACGTGAGGAATGCATTCTATGAAGATCCGCCGCGCGCCTTCGCTCTTGCCTTGCGCAACGCCTCGATCTTTTCCTTGATCTTGGCCTCGACGCCATTGGCGGTCGGCGCGTAAAACACCGCGCCGACCAACGCATCGGGCAGGCATTGCTGATCCAGCGCGACGCCGCCCGCCACATTCGGATCGTATTGATAGCCCGTGCCGTAGCCGAGCCCCTTCATCAATTGGGTCGGCGCATTGCGCAGATGCATCGGCACGTCCAGCGTGCCGGTTTCGCGCACATTCGCGCGGGTGGCGTTGTAAGCGGCGTACGCCGCATTGCTCTTGGGTGCGGCGGCGAGATACAACGCGACTTCCGCCAGCGCCAGCTCACCTTCGGGCGAGCCGAGCCGTTCGAAAGTATCCCAGCCGTGTAGCGCGAGTTGCCACGCGCGCGGATCGGCGAGGCCGATGTCCTCGACCGCCATCCGCACCATCCGCCGCGCCAGATACAGCGGTTCGCAACCGCCGTCCAGCATCCGCACCAGCCAGTACAACGCGGCATCCGGATCGGACGAGCGCACCGACTTGTGCAGCGCCGAGATCTGATCGTAGAACTGCTCGCCGCCCTTGTCGAAACGGCGCGTGCGGTCGGCCAGCACCAGTTCCAGCGTGCGCTGATCGATGCGATTGTCTTGCGCCAATTCGGACGCGATCTCCAGAAACGTCAGTGCGCGACGCACGTCGCCATCGGCGGCGCGTGCCATCAATGCCAGCGCTTCGTAATCGACTTGCAGACGCAACGCGCCGAGTCCGCGTTCGTTGTCATGCAACGCGCGCTGCAGCGCCTCGACGATCGCATCGGGCGCAACCGCATCCATCACGTGCACGCGGCAGCGCGACAGCAGCGCGGAGTTCAACTCGAACGAGGGATTCTCGGTGGTCGCGCCGACGAAAATGATGATGCCACGCTCGATATGCGGCAGGAAGGCGTCTTGCTGGGCCTTGTTGAAGCGATGCACCTCGTCCACGAACAACACGCTGCGCCGGTCTTGCGCGAAGTTGACTTCGGCCTCCGCGAGCGACGCGCGCACCTCGGCCACGCCGGAAAGCACCGCCGAAATCGCCCGGAAGTGCGCATCGGCATATTTCGCGACCAACAGCGCCAGCGTGGTCTTCCCGCAGCCGGGCCGCCCCCACAGGATCATCGAATGCACGCGCCCGGCTTCCAGCGCGCGGCGCAGCGGCTTGTCCGGGCCGAGCAAACGCGATTGACCGACGATCTCGTCCAGCGCGCGCGGACGCATCCGTTCCGCCAGCGGCTTCAGTTCGCTGGATTCGGCAAAAAGTTCGGGCGTGGCGGATGCGGTTCTACGCGGCATCCAGTGATGATACGCCTGCGGTCAACCACCGCCTGTCGTCGATGAATCGATGTCACCCACTACATCCGTGCCTTTGGGTGGCGTAAAACGGAACGTATCGGACGGCAACGGTGCGTTGCGTTGCCAGTTCGAAAACACGATCTGGGTGAGGTTGCCGAGCGTGTCCTTGAACACCATCCGTCGCGGCACGTTGCCATCGAAACCGATGTCGGCGTATTCGAATTGCGGATCCTTGCCACGCGAGGTCAGCCGCAACCATTGCAGGCCGTCGCGCTCGCCCTGCTCGCTGGCCTTGAAGTCACGGTCGAGTTGCGACAGATCGGTCAGCACGGTCAATGGGCTGTGTGCTTCCTGTGAGCCTTGGTCGCGCACCGTGACTTGTTCCAATTCCGGATCGTAAACCCACACTTTGCGACCGTCGGCGACGATCAATTGCTTGTACGGCGCGCTCACCTGCCAGCGGAATTGCCGTGGCGTGGACAATGCCAGCGTGCCCTGCGCCGTGTCGCCGCGGCGGCCATTGGCGTCGTACACGGCCTGGCTGAAATTGCCGGTCAGCGAACGCAAATCGTGTGCGAACGCATCGAGACGATCGCGCGCACCACCGGCGGCATGGGCGATGCCAGCGAGCAGCAACAAGGCGAGCAATGGCAATGTGCGCATGTCGAATTTCCTCTGCGAAGCGAACGCATCTTGCATCATGCGGATGAACGCGAGCCAAAACAGGGTGGTTCAAAAGCATCACGAAGATAACCGGATTGCGTACCGCCGGAGGGCAGCAGATCTTCAACCGCTCACCCACGCGGCGACGGCGGCGCCAGCACCTCGCGATTGCCATTGTGCTGCGGCGCGCTGACGATCCCCTGCTGTTCCATCATCTCGATCAGGCGCGCGGCGCGGTTGTAGCCGACGCGCAGATGCCGCTGCACACCGGAAATCGAGGCGCGGCGTGTGGTGGTGACCAAGTGCACGGCGCGATCGTACAACTCGTCGAAATCGCCTTCGCCCTCGCTCGCATCCTCCGGCAATCCGGACTCGTTGACGATCTTGCCGTCGCCCAACGATTGCACTTCTTCCAGCACGCCGTCGATGTAATCCGGCTCGCCCTGCGTGCGCAGCCATTCGACGACTTTATGCACTTCATGGTCATCGACGAAGGCGCCGTGCACGCGATCGGGGGTCGCGGTGCCGGGCGGCAGATACAACATGTCGCCGTGACCGAGCAGGGTTTCCGCGCCGGATTGATCGAGGATCGTGCGCGAGTCGATCTTGCTGGAGACCTGGAACGCGATGCGGGTCGGGATGTTCGCCTTGATGAGGCCCGTGATCACATCGACCGACGGACGTTGCGTGGCGAGGATCAAATGCACGCCGGCAGCGCGCGCTTTCTGCGCCAGGCGCGCGATCAGTTCCTCGACCTTCTTGCCGACGATCATCATCATGTCGGCGAATTCATCGATGAAGATCACGATGTAAGGCAAGCTCTCGAGCGGTTCGGCACCGAGGTTCGGCATCTCCGGATTCGACTGGAACAACGGATCGAGCAGCGGCTGGCCGGCATTCTGTGCCTCCCGGACCTTCTTGTT
>JBDTAJ010000126.1:0-2524 GCA_039924705.1 Rhodanobacteraceae bacterium | reverse complement strand
TCACACCGTGCAACTGGGTCGAGCCACCGTTGATCCGGAAAAATTCGGCGATCGTCATCTTCAATTCGCCGAAGGTCGGCTTCTCGTTCTGCGCAAGCTGATCGAGATCGGTGAGGTTCTGCACCGTACCTTTGCCGAAGGTTTTCTCGCCGATCACCACGCCCCGGCCGTAATCCTGGATCGCGGCGGCGAAGATTTCCGTGGCCGACGCCGAGCCGCGGTTAACCAGCACCGCCAGCGGGCCGCTCCACGCCATGCCGGCGTCGGTGTCGTCCTCTTCCTCGACATGACCGCGCGCGTCGCGCACCTGCACCACCGGCCCCTTGTCGATGAACAGTCCGGTGAGTTCGGTAGCCTCGGACAGCGAGCCGCCACCGTTGTCGCGCAGGTCCATCACCACGCCATCGACCTTGGCCTGTTTCAGTTCAGCCAGCAATTTCGCGACGTCGCGGGTCGCGCTCTTGTAATCGGAATCGCCGCGCCGACGCGCGTCGAAATCCTGATAGAAGGTCGGCAGCGTGATCACGCCGATGTGGTGGGTGACGCCGCCGGCCTTGATGTCGATGATCGATTTCTTGGCGGCCTGCTCGGCGATCGTGACCTTCTTGCGTACGATGTCCACCAGCATGTGTTTGGCGTCCTGACCGGCGTCGCCAGGCAGCACTTCCAGCCGCACGATGGTGCCCTTGGCGCCGCGGATTTTGTCGACCACGTCGTCGATGCGCCAGCCGACCACGTCGCTGATCGGCCCGCACGCGCCCTGACCCACGCCGACGATCTTGTCGCCGACCGCGAGCTTGCCGGACTTCGCGGCCGGACCGCCCGGCACGATTTCGCGGATCAGCGTGTAGTCGTCGTGTTGCTCCAGCACCGCGCCAATGCCCTCCAGCGAGAGCTTCATCGCGATGTCGAAGTTGGCGCCCGCGCGCGGCCCGAAATAATTGCTGTGCGGATCGATCGCCATCGCGTACGCGTTCATGAAAGTCTGGAACACGTCCTCGCTGTCCAGCTGGTGCACGCGATCCTGATAATTGGCGTAACGCTTGGCGAGCGTCTTGCGGATGTCGTCGTCCTTTTGACCCGCGAGTTTCAGACGAATCCAGTCGTTCTTGACGCGCCGACGCCACAGATCGTTCAACGCGGCGGTGTCCTTGGCCCACGGCGCCTTTTCGCGATCGAGCGTGTAGCTGTCGTCCTTACTGAAAACGAAACCCTTCTTCAGCAAATCCATCGCGTATTGGGTGCGCTCGCCGGCGCGCTGCTCATAGAGATTGAAGATCGTGTACGGGATCGAGAGATCGCCATTCCAGATCGCGTCGTCGAGCTTGGTACGCGCGGGCGCGAAATGATCGAGATCGGTCTGGGTGAAGAACAACTTCTCGGCATCCAACGCGTCGAAGTAACCCTTGAAGATCTTCTGCGACATCGCGTCGTCGAGCGGCAGCGATTCGTAGTGGAATCGCGTCAGCAAACGCGCGGCCAGCACCGCGGCCTCGCCTTGCGCGGCGGTCGGTTTCAGCACTGGCGCGGAAGTGACGACATCGGTGGCGACTGCGGGCGCCGCGGCGGCGGAACTCGCCGCGGACGCGGGACAGGTGACGTCCGCATGGGCGGCGCCGAATGCGAACAGAGCAACGAGGGCAATCAGGAAACGCTGCGGCATAGGATTCTCTAAGTGACTCTCAGGCGACTTCGACAAAACCGGCAGCGTGCGCTTGCTGATCGGCGTGATAGGACGAACGCACCAACGGGCCGGAAGCGACATGGGTGAATCCCATCGCCATACCGGCATCGTGCAGCTCATTGAATTCTTGCGGCGTCCAGTAACGCAACACTGGATGATGGTGTGGCGAGGGCTGCAGATACTGGCCGATGGTGATCATGTCGACATCGTGCGCGCGCAAATCGCGCAGCGCGCCGATGACTTGGCTATGCGTTTCGCCCAAGCCCAGCATGATGCCGGACTTGGTCGGAATCTGCGGATGCCGCGCCTTGAACGCGCGCAGCAATTGCAGCGACCAGTCGTAATCGGCGCCCGGTCGCACCTCGCGGTACAATTCGCGCACGGTTTCCAGATTGTGGTTGAACACGTCCGGCGGATCGTGCTCCAGCGCATCCAGCGCGCGCTCCATCCGGCCCTTGCCCCGGAAATCGGGCGTCAGGATTTCGATCTTCAACGTCGGCGCCTCGCGTCTGGCGGCGCGAATGCACTCGGCAAAATGTTGTGCGCCGCCGTCGCGCAGGTCGTCGCGATCGACCGAAGTGATCACCACGTAACGCAGACCCATGTCGCGGAGGGTATGCGCGAGGCGCAGCGGCTCCAGCGGATCGGGCGGTTTGGGCCGGCCGTGCGCCACATCGCAGAACGAGCAGCGGCGCGTGCACACCTCGCCCAGAATCATGAAGGTCGCGGTGCCCTTGCTGAAACACTCATGGATGTTCGGACACGAAGCCTCTTCGCAGACCGTCACCAGGCTGTTCTCGCGCAGCTTCGATTTCAAGCGCGCGACGGCATTGCCCGGGG
>JBDTAJ010000125.1:0-11813 GCA_039924705.1 Rhodanobacteraceae bacterium | reverse complement strand
GCGCTGATCCTGCTGATCCAGGCGCGCACCGCGCGCCTCGCCGACACCGCTGCGCTGTATGCGGCGCTGGGCGGCGGCTGGCAGGACGCCGCCGCTTCCGCGAGCACGCCTTCCGCAAGTGAGCCATCTCCTTCCGCCACGCCGCACGCACCGCCTTCTTCGAGATAAGCAAATGGACGAAACGCAAACCCGCAAACCCCGCCTCGCCAAGCGCATGACGATCATGTTGATCGTCGTGATCGTGCTGTTCGTGCTGGTGATCGGCTTCAATGTGTTCAAGGGGATCATGGTCGGCAAGTTCATGGCCTCCAATGGCAACCCACCGCAAACGATCAGCACCATGAAGGTGGCTTATCAGGACTGGCAACCGCACGTCGAGGCGGTCGGCAACGTGCGCGCGGTGCGCGGCGTGGATCTGGCTTTCGACGTCAGCGGACTGGTCGATGCGGTGCCGGTGAAATCCGGCGCCGATGTCAAGGCGGGTCAAGTGCTGGTGCAATTGCGCGACGCCGACGACCGCGCCAAGCTGGCCGCGTTGCAGGCGACCGCGCAACTGGCGGAGTTGACCGCGCGGCGCTCCAAACAGCAGCTCGACGTGCAGGCGATCAGCCGCGCGCAATACGACACCGACATGGCGAATCTGCGCAGCGCGCAGGCGGGCGTGGCCGCACAAGCCGCGCTGGTGGCCAAGAAGATGCTGCGCGCGCCGTTCTCGGGGCGCATAGGCATCATCACCGTGAATCCGGGTCAATACATCAATCCGGGCGACAAGGTAGCGACACTGCAGCAGCTCGATCCAGTATATGTGGATTTCACCTTGCCGCAGGAATCGCTGAACCTGATGCGGATCGGTGGCAGCGTAGCCGCCACCACCGATTCGTTCCCGGGACAGAGTTTCACCGGAGCGGTCAGCGCCACCGATCCCAAGGTCGATCCGGTTACGCGCAACGTCGGCGTCGAGGCGACGCTGCCCAATCCCGGCGACAAGCTGGTGCCAGGCATGTTCGCCAATATCGCGATCGACAGCGGCGGCGTGCAGCGTTATCTGACCCTGCCGCAGACCGCGGTCACTTACGCACCTTACGGCGACACCGTGTTCGTGCTGCGCGAAGGCGAGCCGCCAAGCCACGACGCCAACGGCAAGTCGGTTGCGGCCAAGCGGGACGACAAATCGTCTAAAAAGGATGCTTCGAAAGGCCCGCCGCATTACGTCGAGCAGGTGCTGGTCACCACGGGACCCAAGCGCGGCGACCAGGTCGCGATCCTGAAGGGATTGAAGGACGGCGACGTGGTGGCCACCAGCGGCCAGTTGAAGCTGAAGAACGGCACGCCGGTCAACATCAATAATGCGGTGCAACCGGCGTTTAACCCGAATCCGATGCCGGTGGAGCAATGAGCGGAGAGCAACCAGCCGCGATGCTTTTTGCCCTCTTGAGTCAAGGGGGCAGATCAAGCTCGCGCAGCGGGCGCGATCGAGGGTTGTAGGTGTGCGCAAGCGCAATTTGAAGCCGAAGCAATCGGGCTCTTTTCGATAGAAATCCAACATGAAATTCACTGACCTCTTCATCAAGCGCCCAGTGTTGGCGGCGACCGTCAGCCTGCTGATCTTGGTGCTCGGCCTGCGTTCGATGGCGACGTTGCCGATCCGCCAGTATCCCAAGACCGAAAGCGCGACGATCAGCATCCAGACGATCTATTACGGCGCCGACGCGCAGACCGTGGCAGGCTTCATCACGCAACCGCTGGAACAGGCGATCGCACAGGCGCAAGGCATCGATTACCTGTCTTCGTCGAGCGTGGCGGGCGCCTCGCAGATCACGGCCACCCTGCGCTTGAACTACGACGGCAACCGCGCGCTGACGGAGATCAGCGCGCTGGTCGCCTCGGTCAAGAACCAGTTGCCGCCGCAGGCGCAGCAGCCGGTGTTGACGCTGCAGACCGGCGAACAAGTCGATTCGATGTACCTGGGCTTCTACTCCGACACGCTGCCCTCCAACAAGGTCACCGATTACCTGGTGCGCGTGGTGCAGCCGCAGTTGAACGCGGTCGAGGGCGTGCAGGCCGCGGAAATCCTCGGCGGCCGCCAGTTCGCGCTGCGCGCGTGGCTCGACCCCGCCAAGATGGCCGCGCATGGCGTCACCGCCACCGAAGTCAACGATGCGCTGACGTCCAACAATTATCTGTCCGCGATCGGCAGCACCAAGGGCCAGATGGTGAGCGTGGATCTCACCGCGGCCACCGATCTGCATACGGTCGATGAGTTCAAGAATCTGGTGGTACGCGCCGACGGCGCCAATATCGTGCGGTTGAGCGATGTCGCCGATGTGACACTTGGCGCGGAGAACTACGACTTCAACGTTGCCTTCGACGGCAAGCGTTCGGTGTTCATCGGCATCAAGGCCGCGCCGGACGCCAACGTGCTGGATGTGATCAAACGCGTACGCGAGGTGTTTCCGGCGATCCAGGCGCAGATGCCGACCGGCGTCACCGCCAAGATCGTCTACGACGGCACGGAGTACATCAGCACCTCGATCGACGAGGTGGTCAAGACGCTGGCGGAAACCCTGATCATCGTCACCGCAGTGATCTTCCTGTTCCTCGGCACGTTGCGCTCGGTGTTGATTCCGCTGATCGCGATGCCGTTGTCGTTGATCGGCGCGTTCCTGGTCATGCTGATTCTGGGCTATTCGATCAACCTGCTGACGCTGCTGGCGCTGGTGCTGGCGATCGGCCTGGTGGTGGACGACGCAATCATCGTGGTCGAGAACATCGATCGCCACATGAAGGAGCATCAGAGTCCGCTGGAGGCATCGCTGCTGGCCGCGCGCGAACTGGCCGCGCCGATCATCGCGATGGCGATCGTGCTGGTGGCGGTATACATCCCGGTCGGCTTCCAGGGCGGATTGACCGGCGCGCTGTTTTCCGAATTCGCTTTCACCTTGGCGGGCGCGGTGGTAGTGTCGGCGATCATCGCGTTGACGCTGTCGCCGATGATGGGCAGCAGGTTCCTGCGCGAAGCTGATCACGACAAGCCGTTCGTCAAGCGCATCGACAAGCTCGCCAACGCCACGCGCGAGCGCTACCGGCGGATGCTGCACGGATCGCTGGATACCTGGCTGGTGGCGATCGTGTTCGGCGCGCTGATTCTCGCCGGCAATGTCTACCTCTTCATGACCGCGCAGAGCGAACTGGCGCCGCAGGAAGATCAGGGCATCGTGTTGACCAATACGCAAGGCCCGCCGGATGCGACCATCGACCAGATGGCGCTGTATTCCAAACAGGTGTTCAACATCGCCCACGTGCTGCCCGAATACACCCATATCTTCCAGGTCGACGGCGCCAACGGCACCAATAGCGCGTTCGCCGGCATCATGCTGAAGCCGTGGGGAGACCGCAGCCGCAGCGCCAACGACGTCCAGCAGGAAGTGCAGCAGAAGCTCGGCAATATTGCCGGTGCGCGCATCGCGGTGTTCCAGTTCCCGTCGTTGCCGGGCGCATTCGGCTTGCCAGTGCAATTCGTGATCAAGACCACCGAACCGTTCCAGAGCCTGGACGAGGTCGCCAAGGCGATCGTCGCCAAGGCGCAGGCCTCGGGCATGTTCTTCTACGTCGATACCGATTTGAAAATCGACAAGCCGCAGGCGACGGTGACGTTGGATCGCGACAAGCTCGCAGCGTTGGGACTCACCCAGCGCGATGTCGGCGCGGCCTTGAGCGCGGCGTTGGGCGGCAATTACGTCAATTACTTCTCGATCGCCGGCCGCGCGTACCGGGTGATCTCGCAGGTCGCGCAATCCGATCGCTTGAACGCGAAGCAGCTCGACAACTATTACATCCGCACGCCGGGCGGCCAGATGGTCACGGCATCCACCGTGGCGCATCTCACCTATCAGACCGTGCCCGAATCGGTGAGCCACTTCCAGCAATTGAACTCCGCCACGATCCAGGGCGTGATCGGCCCTGGCGTGTCTTTGGGCAACGCGCTGACCTTCATGCAGGACACATTGAAGCAGGTCGCGCCCAGTGGCTACACCGCGGATTACGCCGGCGAGTCACGCCAGTATCAACAGGAATCCGGCGGATTTCTGTTCACCATGCTGTTCTCGATCATCATCGTATTCTTGGCGCTGTCGGCGCAGTTCGAGAGCTTCCGCGATCCTTTGGTGATCTTGGTCGCGGTGCCGATGGCCACGTTCGGCGCGCTGCTGTTCATCAACCTCGGCCTTGCCACGCTCAACATCTATACCGAGGTCGGCCTGGTCACGCTGGTTGGACTGATCAGCAAGCATGGCATCCTGATCGTGCAGTTCGCCAACGATGCGCAACGATTGCACGGCCTCTCCAAACGCGAGGCGATCGAGGAAGCGGCATCGGTGCGTCTGCGTCCGATCCTGATGACCACCGCGGCGATGGTGCTGGGCGTGGTGCCGTTGGTATTCGCCGGTGGCGCGGGCGCTGCCGGTCGTCATAACATCGGTCTGGTGATCTTCACCGGCATTTCGATCGGTACCCTGTTCACGCTGTTCGTGGTGCCGGCGATGTACCTGTTGCTCGGCGAGGATCATCACCGGCAACGCGAAGATGCCGACGCAACCGTGGTGCTGCCACCGCCGGAACCGCAGGCGCAGTGACCCGGGCGGGCGAAACCGCGGACCACGCCGTCCTACAATGGGCGCATGACCGTCGCTGATCCTCCCCCGCTCGGCCGTGCGGTCGCGTATCCAGATCGTAGCGACCCCCGATTGTTGTTCCCGATCCCGCGCGCGCAGGCGCGCGCGCAGATTGGTCTCGATGATCGCGCGTTGCCGTTTGTGGGGACGGACATCTGGAACGCTTACGAATTGTCATGGCTGGATGCCCGCGGCCAGCCGCGCGTGGCGATCGCGGAGCTGCGGGTGCCGGTGGATTCGCCGCACCTCGTCGAATCGAAATCGCTGAAGTTGTACTTGAATGGTTATGCGCACGAGCGGTTCGATGATTCAACGAATGTACAAGCGTGCATCGTGCGCGATCTCTCCGCCATTGCGGATGCGCAGGTCGAGGTCGCGTTGATCGAGCCGCGCGATTTCGTCACCCAACTAACCGCGGAATTGCCGGGCGTGTCGCTCGATGATCTGCAACTCGAGATCGTCGATTACGGTCCGCCGCAGCCCGGATATCTGCAGTCGCAGTCGTCGGCGAGCCCCGTCGAGGAAGTACTGGTCTGCCAAATATTTCGTTCCAACTGTCCGGTTACCGGCCAGCCGGATTGGGCCAGCGTGCAACTGCGCTATCGCGGCGCGCCGATCGACCACGCCGGGCTGCTGCGTTATCTCGTCTCGTACCGCAACCACGCCGACCTCCACGAAGCTTGCGTGGAGCGCATCTTTGTCGAGGTGATGCAACGCTGCGCGCCACAAGCGTTGAGCGTGTATGCGCGCTTCACCCGTCGCGGCGGGCTGGATATCAACCCGTGGCGCGCCACGCCGGGCTTCGGCGCGGCGCCGAGTAACACGCGCGGTGCGCGGCAGTGAGAAGTGCGGCCAGGGAGCTCTTGGCCATGGATGGCAGCTTTGGCCACTTTTTGATTCGGTAATCATGGATGATCACAAAACAATGCTCTCTACACACCGTGACGCCGTTCCTGCTGCACTGCGCATACAAAAAAGGAAAAAGCCATGCAACATTCCTGTGATTACCTGATCGTCGGCGGCGGCATGGCCGCGGCCGCCGCTGCGCATGGCATCCGCATGCGTGACAAAAAAGGCTCGATCAGCATCCTCGGCGCCGAAGCGCATCCGCCCTACGATCGGCCGCCGCTGACCAAGGATTTGTGGACGGGCAAGAAGACATCGCAGGACATCTGGCGCGATATCGAGGGCGATCGCGCGACGTGCATTCCTGGACGGCACGCGGTCAAGCTCGATCCGCCATCGAAAACCGTGACCGATGATCGCGGCGACGAATATCGCTACGGTAAATTGCTGATTGCCACCGGCGGTACGCCGCGCCGCATCGATGGCCTCGCAGGCGATCGCGTGATCTATTACCGCACGCTCGATGATTACCACACCTTGCGCGACGCGATCCGCAAAGGCATGCGCGTGGCGGTGGTCGGCGGCGGCTTCATCGGCAGCGAAATCGCCGCGGCGTTGACGTTGAACGATTGCAAGGTCACGCAACTGATCGGTGAGGATACGATCGGCGCGCGCGTGTACCCGGCCGGATTGGCGGCATCCGTCACTGATTATTTCCGCGGCAAGGGCGTGGAGGTGCGCACCGGCGCCAAGGTGACCGGCGGCAAGGCCGACGACCAAGGCGTCACGCTGACATTGCAAGAAGGCGCTGGCGTCGAAGTGGAATGGGTGGTCGCGGGCTTAGGGATAACGCCGAACGTGCAACTGGCGCGCGACGCGGGCCTAGACGTCGGCGATGGCATCCTCGTCGACGATCATTTGCGCACTTCGATGCAGGACATCTGGGCCGCGGGCGACGCCGCCAATTATCCCGATGCCACGCTCGCTGAGCGGCGCCGCGTCGAGCACGAGGACGCCGCGCTCACCATGGGCGAACACGCCGGCGCCAACATGGCCGGCGCGGACAAGCCCTACACGCATTTGCCGTATTTCTATTCCGATCTATTCGAGCTCGGCTACGAAGCGGTGGGCGATCTCGACGCGCGCATGCAAACCGTCGAGGATTGGAAAGAGCCGTACCGCGAAGGCGTGGTGTATTACCTCAAGGACGGCCGGGTGCGCGGCGTGCTGCTGTGGAATATTTGGGACCAGAAGGACAACGCGCGCGAACTGATCGCGGGAAAAGGCCCGTTCGATGTGGGCTCGTTGAAGGGGCGTCTGCCGGGTTGATGCGACCGCTCAGGGTTGCGTCAAGCAACCATCCTTGGTGCGTTTTCCGATCCCTCACGACTGGCACGGAATGCCATTCAAGGCATTCCGTGCCAGTCGTTCGACCCGCCTCACCCCCACATGCAGCGCGATCTGCCTTCGTGGCAAATCGCAAACGCTACATGTTCGACCAACTCAACGTCGCGCGCAGCCGTCCCGATTCCAGCGTGAAATGCAAACGCATATCCAATGCGCGTGCGGCGGCGTCGGCCAGCGCAAGGCCCAAGCCGGCGTGACCGGCGCCGTTTTCGTCCGCACCCTTGCGCCAGAAGCGCTGGCCGAACCGCGCGATATCGCCGGCGTCCAGCCCCGGCGCGGCGTTGTCCACCCGCAAAGTATCGTTCGCACAATGCAGACTGATCGTATCCCCCATGGGCGCATAAGCGATCGCATTGCCGAGCAGATTGTCGAGGATGATTTCCAGCAGCGTGGGGTCGGTGTCGATCTCGACCGGGGCGGATGGCGCAATACACTCGATCCGCGCGTTCCGTGTTTGCGCGGCGTCCGCGTGGCGGGCCAGTACGCGCGCGAGCAGTGCTTCGAGATCGACGCGTTCGCGTTGCGCCGATTGCAGACCCGATTCGATGCGGGTCAGTTGCAGCAGCGCGGTCACGGTGGCTTCCAGTTCGCCGCCGATCTTGCCGATCTCGCGTAACGGCGCCCGCGGATCGTCGCCACTGGGATAGCGTATTTCCACGTCGACCAACGTACGCAACTCAGCCAGGCGCGTGCGCAATTCGTGCGCCAGCCCCGCGGCGAATTGACGTTCGCGCGACAAACCTTCGTCCATGCGCACCAAAACTTCGTTGAAGCGCGCGACTAGCGGCGTCAGCTCCGGCGTGTCGGTACGCGGCAAACGCCGACTCGGCGCTTCCGGACCGATGCCCGCCATCGCGGCATCCAGCACCGCCAGCGGCCGCAATCCTCGCTGCACCAGCCACGGCGTCAGCGCCAACACCAGTGCGCAAGCACCGAAAATGCTGCCGAGCAGAATCAGATCGAGAGTGTCGAGAATATCATCCAGTGAACCGCGATCCATGGCATAGCGCAAGTCGCAGGTCGTCGATTGCCGATTTTTGTTCGCGCGACTGCCCGATTCGCTACTGTCGCCCGACAGTGGTGAGAAGCGCATGGCGACCACGCGCAACACATTGTCATCACCCACCACATCGTTGGTGAATTGCGGGAACGCATGAACCGGGACCGAGGGTGGCGCTTGCGCGGTGCGCGCCACGGTGGTGCCATTGCAGCGCAATTCATAACGGCTGGCACGGATGTCGCCGGGGAATACCGAACCCTGGTCGGCATTGGTATCGACTTCGATCTGGTTGTCCTCGATCCTGACGAGCGCGGTCAGAGCTTGCGCGCGCGCCAGCAACGCGGCGTCGAAACGCTGCTGCATTTCACTGTCTGCGCGCCAATCTACCACCCACGCGGCGAGTCCCAGTGCGATCAGGGTCGCAAGGGCGAGTAGCAAGGTCAGGCGCAGGCGCAGCGAAATGTTTTTCATGATCCGATGAGGTAACCCGCGCCGCGACGGTTTTCGATCAGGTTTTCGCAACCGGCGTCGGCCAGTTTGCGACGCAATCCGAACACCAGCACCTCGACGCTACGGTCGGATGCATCGCTGGCCGCGCCGGCGATGCGCTCCATGATTGCTGCGCGCGGAAACACGCGACCGCGATGACGCAGCAGCAATTCCAGCAGCGCGAATTCGCGTGGCGTCAGGTTCAGCGCCTGCGCGTTGGCCCACGCCTGATGCGCGCGCGCATCCAGTTTGACACCGGCGTGTTCCAGCGCGTCGCCTTGCGCCTCGGCGGGGCGCCGCGCCAGCGCGTGCAAACGCGCCAACACTTCCTCGAACGCGAAAGGCTTGACCAGATAATCGTCGGCGCCGGCATTCAACGCCTCGACGCGATCGGTGACCTGATCGCGCGCGGACAGCACCAGCACGCGCGGCCGGGCGCCGCCGCCTGGCAATGCGTGCAGCACACCGAAGCCGTCCATCCGGGGCAGACCCAGATCGAGCACCACCATGTCGTAGTCGAAGCCGGCCAGGAACCCCGCGGCCTCGACGCCGTCGGCGGCCGCATCGACGGTGAAGCCGGCCGCACGCAAGCCGCGCGCGAGCGTCTCGCGCAGGCGTTGCGAATCCTCGACGATCAGTAACTTCACGGCGGCATTTCCAGGGGTGCGCTGGATCCACGATCAACCAAGGCGGTTTCACGATTGCGTTGCCTTCGCCATCGGTCGAAAGCGACGCTAACAGCGCATCGCGCACGCCGCCACTAAACGAATCCTGAGCCAGCGTGAAGCAGGCGCAAACAGACGCTGGGCGTGGCGATCGCCGCCGCCGAACGCGCTGGCAACGGAGCCACATTGGAAGCGACCGCGAGCGGTTCTAACGGCCACGCTGTTGTGATCGTCGACGTCGTTCACGACAAGACAACCCCGCATTATCGCGAGTCGCTGGTCGATGGCCTGCTACGCAGCGTCAAGACCGCGGCCGGCACGGATTGAATATGTCGCTTGAAAGGATGTGTTGAAAGCGTAGCGAGCGCGGCAGCTTTTGGCGCATCCTTAACGCGAGGAGACGTATTTCTCGCGTCGTATGTGTTGCACCGGCAGACCGGCTTCCTTCAGCACCGTGAATACGGCATCGACCATATCGGGATTGCCGCAAAGATAGGCGATGTCGCGTTCCGGGTGCGGCTCGAATTCCGGTAACACGGTCTGCACATAACCCAGCCGATCGTGCACACGTGGTGCGGCACGCGCGCCGCGCGAGAAGCAGGGATGGAAATCGAAGCCTTCGTGCTCCAGCGCAAAGGCTTCGAACTCCTCGCCGTACAGCAATTCCTGCTCGCTGCGCGCGCCGTACAGCAGCACGAACGTGCAGCCGCGTTCGCGGATCAATTTCTCGATGCGGGGCAGCATCGCGCGATAGGGCGTGATGCCGGTGCCGGTGGCGATCAGCAGATAGCGCTCGTTGACGTCCGCGGCCATTAGGCAGAAGCGCCCGTACGGGCCGCTGGCTTCGACCGTGCCGCCGTGTTCGAGATCGCCGAGCAGCCGGGTCGCCGCGCCGCCGTCGACATAGGACACCGCGATCTCCAATCGCTGCACCGCGCCCGCGCCCGCGCCATCGCCGATGGTGCCGACCGAATAACTGCGCTTGGTCGGCTTGCCGTCGTCGTAACCGAAATGCACCTGCACGAATTGGCCCGGCACGAATGCGAACGGCGCGCCGTCGGCGCGTTCGAATGCCATGTGGCGCACGGCGGGCGCCAGCATGAAGCTGTCGGCGAGGCGGAGAGAGAAGTGATCGGCCACGGCTGGCGGATTTGATCCTGGGGCGTTGCGGCTTCGGGTCAACGAGAGCGGCGAACGCGATGGCGAAAGAGAGAAACGCACAAAGGCCGATATAATAGAGGATGCCTGACGTTCCTGCTCTGCAAACCGTCGATCTGCGCAAAACATACAGCAACGGCGTGCAGGCGCTGAAGGGCGTCTCGCTGACCGTGCAGCCCGGCGATTTCTTTGCCCTGCTCGGCCCCAACGGCGCCGGCAAATCCACGCTGATCGGGATTCTTTCCTCGCTGGTTAATTCGACCTCGGGCGACGCGCGCGTGTTTGGCATCTCGGTCCATGACGATCGCGGCGCAGTGATGCGCCAGATCGGGCTGGTGCCGCAGGAAATCAATTTCAACCAATTCGAGAAGCCCTTCGACATCTGCGTCAATGTCGCCGGCTTCTACGGCATCCCGCGCCGGATCGCCAAACAGCGTGCGGGAAAATATTTGAACGAACTGCGCATCTGGGACAAGGCATTCCAGCAAACACGCATGATGTCCGGCGGCATGAAGCGGCGCCTGATGATCGCGCGCGCGATGATGAACGAGCCGCGCCTGCTGATCCTGGACGAGCCGACTGCGGGCGTGGATATCGAGATACGCCGTTCGATGTGGCAGTTCATCACCGGTATCAACCGCGCCGGCACCACGGTGATCCTGACCACGCATTATCTAGAAGAGGCCGAGCAGCTGTGTCGCAATATCGCCATCATCGATCACGGCAACATCGTCGAGAACACCACCATGCGCCATCTCTTGCGCACGCTTGACGTGGAAACCTTCATCCTCGATGTCGTCGCCGACATCGACACCCTGCCGCAATTGCCGGGCATCCGGCTGACCCGCGTCGATGGCCACACGCTGGAAGCGGAAATGCCCAAGACCCACGATTTGAATTCGCTGTTCGCGGCGCTCTCCGAACGCGGCATCACGGTGACATCGATGCGCAACAAGACCAACCGGCTGGAGGAACTGTTCGTGCGCTTGGTCGAGCACGGCAACGCGGGCAGCGGCAAGGCGGTGGCATGAACGACATCCACGCAACCTACGAGATGAAAACCGGCGCCGACGCCTGGAAGCCGTCGGTCGCGCGCGCCAATGCGATCGCGCTGTTCACCATCACCCGCCGCGAAGTGATGCGCATGGTGCGCATCTGGACGCAGACGCTGATCCCGCCGGCGATCACGATGACCCTGTACTTCGTGATCTTCGGCAAGCTGATCGGCAGCCGCATCGGCCAGATGCACGGCTTCAGCTACATGCAATACATCGTGCCGGGGCTGGCGATGATGAGCGTAATCACCAATTCCTACGGCAACATCACCTCGAGTTTCTTCGGCTCCAAGTTCGGCCGCTACGTCGAGGAACTGCTGGCCTCGCCGATGCCGAGTTGGGTGGTGTTGACCGGCTACGTCGCCGGCGCGGTGCTGCGCGGGCTGCTGGTCGGTGTGATCGTGCTGGGCATCGCGTTGTTCTTCACGTCCTTGCGCATCGAACATCCGCTGGTGGCGCTCACCACGGTTTTGTTGGGCGCGACGATTTTTTCATTGGCCGGCTTCATCAACGCGATGTTCGC
>JBDTAJ010000124.1:0-7722 GCA_039924705.1 Rhodanobacteraceae bacterium | reverse complement strand
GGTGCGCCTGATGAAGCTCGCGGCAGAAGGCCCGACGGGTCAATTCCTGGAGGTGCTGAGGCCGCATGCCTTGAGCGAGAGCGACTTCCGGGTGCTGATGCAATTGTTCAGCAGTCCGACCGGGAGCGCGTTTCCCGGCGAACTGTGCGCGTTCGTAGTGCAGGACCCGACCAACATGACCCGCATCGCCGACGTGCTTGTCGAACGTCGCCTGGTCACGCGCACGCCCAGCGAAGACGACCGCCGCCATATCGAATTGCGCATCACCGCAGCCGGCCGCAAATTCGTCGGCAAACTTCTGCCGCATTTGTTCCCATATCTGCGCAAGTCATTCTCCGGCTTGAACGACAAGGACAAGCGCACCTTGCAAAACCTGTTGCAACGCTTGATCGTCTCGATCGACGACGCCATGGCGGCGCAGCGATGAAACTACCGCCGCGTTGCGCACCGCTGGATTGTCAACCTGACGGTCAACGATGCGTTCTGGCTGTTGACGCATCTGGTGAAGGCAAGCACTACGCTCATTTCGCCTTCGACAGCAACTCGATCGTTTTGCCCGCAGCCGCGCACGCGAAAGGTGCGGTGACGTGCATCGCCGCGCCCAGCCCGCTCCGCAATCGAGACGGAAGCCGCCTTCGGTATCCGTCGGCGGACGTACACCGCAGACGCTGCCGTCCGGTCGCGGGTAGCGCACGTTCTCCAATGAATACACCGCCGGCACGCCAAAATAGCGATTCGCGTTACGCGGGAACCCGAAATCCCGCCGCAATTTTTTACGGATCAGGCTGAGCAATCTGTCGTGCTCGGTGTGGCCGAGATCACGGACGCGAACTTTGGTCGAATCGGTGCGGCCGCCTGCGGAGCCGACCACAACCAAAAATTGTTTCGCACGCCGACACTGTGCGATCAATTCCAGCTTGACGCGAAACGCATCACAGGCATCGAGGATGAGGCCATTGCGACTTTCGAGCAGCGCGCCGATTCCGGCTGGGGTCAGGAAATTTTCACGCGCGTCGAGCTGCAGATTCGGATTGATCGCCTGCAATCGTGCCGCCAGCACCCGCACTTTGGCACGACCGAATTCGCCTTCCAACGCGTGCGACTGGCGATTGACATTGGACACACACACCTCATCACCATCGATCAGCGTCAACGCGCCGATGCCGCTGCGTGCCAGCATTTCCGCGGCCCACGAGCCGACGCCGCCCACCCCGATCACAGCCACGCGCATTCTGGAGAGATGCGCGACGCTGCCGGCGCCGTATAGGCGGCCGATGCCAGAGAAACGTGGATTGGTCATGGTCGGATGATACGGTGAGGATCGCACTTCGCGCCGATGGCGAGCTTCGCGGATAATGCGTCCTTCGGCCCTGCCGCCTTGGCCTCAAGGAAAGCGCGATGCGCACACTGCTGTTGATGATCCTGGCCGCCGTGATCGGCGCGATTGCCGCCGCGCAGATTACTGGCGCGCTGCGTCAGCGCAGCGCGTATCAACGCGCGGTCATGGACATGATGGCGCACCACGCCGGTGCGCTCGATCATTCGCTGCGTGCACAACGATGCGCGGCGACGACGACCGCGAATGATTTCGCGGTGCTGGGAACCGTGTCCGGCGATATCCCGCAGGCGTTCCCGGAAATGATGTCGGATCAGCATTTCGCGCAATTGGCCAACGGCGCGCGCACGACGATCGGCGTCGTTGGCGGCACGCCACCGGTGGAATGCGTTGGCTTGCGCAAAGCGATCGCGCGGATCGGCGAGCGCTGCGATGCGTGCCACCGGGAGTATCGATGAGTGAATGTACCGGTGTGCGCTGTGCATCTGGGCACTCTGAACGCGGTTGCCAGACTCGCGCGTCCTGCGCTCGTCAAGCAACGCCTGCCCTCCGTCCTGCTGCGGACGTTCGCAACCGCAGCCGATGCCATTCTAGGCATCGGCTCTAAACGCGGTTACTCACCCGGCCCGAACATCGCGTCGCGATCGTGCTCGCGTTCCATCGTGCCGCCCGCGCCACCGGATGAATCATCCGGTGCCTTGTCGGGCACGTTGATCCCCTGCAACCCCTTGGCCTGCAATGCGACGTTGGCCTTCGCCAAATCGCCATTGCGCAAGCCATTGAAGTCCTTCGCGGTGTCGTCGACCTCGCGCGACAGCGCATCCACGCGGGCAAGCTGGTATGCGGTCGGCGCGCCTTCGTAGCCGGCGATGGCGCCGTACACGTCGTCGAGATATTCGCGCTCGCGTTCCTCGCCGGTGATCGCCCCGCCTTCCTTGGTCGCCACGATCTGCTTGCGGATGTCATCTGCCTTGTCGGCCAGCGCATTCAACTGTTTCTGCAAGGCCGGATCCCCGCCCGCTTGCGCGGCGCGCGCTTTTGCCCCGTCGCGCACCGCCACGATGCGGTAGTCGAGATCGGTCATGCGCCCGAACAGATCGCTGACCTTCATCGCCGCGTCGAACTGCGCCTTGCGGTCAGCGGCTGTGAACGGATCGCGCGGGTCGAGGCCGATGTCGAGTTTCTGCTCGTAACTCTTGCCGCCCTTGACCAGTTTGACGGTGTAGGTGCCGGGCACCACGCGCGGACCTTGCGCTGAATTGAATGCCACTTGCGCGGCCGGTGGCACGCGCGGCGGTTTGACGCGCATATCCCAGGTCACGCGGTTGATGCCGCGGCGCACGCTTCCGGGCATCGTGTCGATCAATTTGCCGTTCGCGTCGTACACCTGCAATTTCAACTTACCGAACAGGTGCCGGCTCTTCTGGTAATACGTGATGACCGCGCCATCCGGGGGGTTGGGACCGGTGAACGAAGCATCGCCTTCCGGCCAGCCGCCGAAGCCCTGGATGCGTTGTGTCACCGGCCGCGTCGGCAGGAACACCGCGTCTTCGTTCAACACACCTGGCGTCAAATTGCGCAACGGCGTGATGTCGTCGATGATCCAGATACCGCGGCCATGCGTGGCCACGACCAAGTCACTGGTGCGTGGCTGCACCACCAAGTCGCGCACCGGCACGTTGGGGAACTCGCTGCCCTTGAACCGCGCCCAATGCGCTCCACCGTCGGGCGAAATCCACAAGCCGAACTCGCTGCCGACAAACAACAGCGATGGGTTCACGGCATCCTGTTTGATGACGTGCACGAAACCCTTGATGCCTTTGTTGTCCTTAGGTGTGACCAACGCGGCCCACGACTTCCCGTAATCGGTGGTCTTGTAGACATACGGCGCCATGTCGCCGAAGCTGTGGCGATCGAAGGCGACAAACGCGGTGCCGGCGTCAACGGGACTGGCTTGCACCCACGACACCCACGAGCGCACCGGCACGCCGCGCACGTTGCCGATCACGTTGCTCCAGTGTCCGCCGCCATCGCGGGTCAACTGCACATTGCCGTCGTCGGTGCCGACCCAGATCAACCCCGCCTGTTTGGGCGATTCGCTGATCGAATAAATCGTGTCGTGCATCTCCGCGTAGGAGTTGTCGACGGTGACGCCACCGGATTCCTCCTGCCTCTGTTCCTGCGGATTGTTGGTGGTGAGATCGGGCGAGATGCGGTCCCAGGTCTTGCCGTGGTCGGATGACTTGAAAAGGAACTGCGCGCCGATGTACATCGTGCCCTTGTCGTTGGGCGACATCGCGATCGGGCTGTTCCAGTTGTAGCGCAGCTTTTCCTTGTAACCGGCTTGCGGCTGCACCAGTTGAATCTGGTGCGTGTGCCGGTTGATGCGGCCGACAAAACCGCCCTGCGATTCGGCGTAGATGTAATTCTTGTCGGTCGGATCCTCGAACATCCAGAAGCCGTCGCCGCCGAACATGTTCTCCCAGCGGCCGTTGGTGATGCCGCCCGGATATTCGCTGTCGCCGACCCAGTCGCTGTTGTCCTGCAGGCCGCCGTAGACGTGGTACGGATTGTCGTTGTCGACGCTGACATGGTAGAACTGCGAGATCGGCAGGTTGTTGGCCTTCCACCATTTGTTGCCGCCGTCGTGGGAGAACCACAAGCCGCCGTCATCCCCAGCGATCACGAATTTCGGGTCGGCGGGATCGATCCAGTCGTCATGGTTGTCGCCGTGCATGCCGCCGCCGACATCGCTGAAACTTTTGCCGCCGTCGGTGCTCTGGATCAGCGTAAGGTCGGGCTTGAACAAACGGTCCGGATTGGTCGGATCGACGATCAGGTTGGCGAAATAGAACGGCCGCCACACCATGTTCTGGCTCTTGTCGCGCGCGCCCCAGGTCTTGCCGCCGTCGTCCGAGCGGTACAGCGAGGAGTCGGTTGACTCCACCATCGCGTAGACGATTTGCGGATTGGACAGCGCGATCGACACCGCGATCCGGCCGTACGGTTTTTTCGGAAAGCCACTGTTGGCCTCGGGCGTGATTTCGATCCAGCTTTTGCCCCCATCGCTGGAACGGAACAAGCCGCTGGCGGACGGCACATCGGCCGATTCGCCGCCGGAGCGGAAGGTCCAGCCCTTGCGGCGGAAATCCCACATCGCCGCGAACAATACGTTCGGATTTTTCGGGTCCATGCTCAGGCCCGAACAGCCTGTCGATAGATTTTTGCTCTTCAGCACCAGCGACCACGAATGGCCGCCGTTGACGGTCTTGTAAAGGCCGCGGTCGGGCGAATCGCTCCAGAGTCTCCCGGCTACGCAGGCATAAGCGGTATTGCCGTCGCGCGGATCGATCGCTATGCGCGCGACGTGTTCGGAATTGGGCAGGCCGAGATAACTCCAGGTCTCGCCGCCATCGGATGTCTTGTAGACGCCGTTGCCGATCGACACCGAGTTGCGCATCCACGACTCGCCGGTACCGACCCACACGGTGTCGTGATGATCCGGATCGATCGCGATCGATCCGATCGACATCACCGGTTGTTTGTCGAACACCGGCTTGAAAGTCGTTCCGTTATCGGTGGACTTCCACACGCCGCCGCTGGCCGCGCCGACGTAGATCGTGACCTTGCCGTCCTTCCCCGGCACGGCGGTGACGGCCGAGACACGACCGCTCATCGTCGCCGAGCCGATGTTACGTGCGTTCAAGCCCGAGATCGCGCCACTGTCGAAACTGGCGGTGGTGGTCGATGCGGCTTGCGCGGTTGCGGCCAGCGCCAGCGAAACCGCAAGCGATATGCCGACACGCTGGCGGGAGTGTTGGATTGTGCGGATGCTCATCTCACTTCCCCCCTTGCTTGGCCGCGGACGCCGGGAAGGCGAACACGGTGTCTTCGATCGGCGCGTTGGCCTGCGCCTTGTCGATGCTGATCTGCATCATCTGATCAGCCGTGCCGCCTTTCGGGCCGCTGATGATCGCGAACGGAAAGTACACGCCGTCGACTTGTTCGTAATCGCCGAAATCGGTCTGCGTCACCTGCTGGCTGCCGCGGATCGTGCGCCGCGCGATCTCGCGGATCGGCAAGTACGCATCCGGATCGAGATAAATCACAAGGGTGTTGCCGTCCTTCAACTGCACTTGCAACTTGTGGGCGTTGGTGCCGTCGACGTCCTCGGTGCCAAGATAAGTCACCTGATTGCCCTTGGCGGCGGCATTTACCAGCGGACCGTCGATGTCGGCCTGCTCGGCCAGTTCCTTGGCATCGTCGGCCGACATCGGGATCGGATCCTTGCGCCCGCCGAACGGCTGGATGCTCCAGCCGTGTTGGCCGTCCCACGCCTGCACCTGGGTCAGTCCCTGCACGCTGGCTTCGCTGCGGATCTTGTCCGGGCGTTCCATCATCGATGTATAGGCCAGCTTGAAACCGCCGCCGGCGATCAACTGCCCTTCCATCTTCAGCGTCTTGATCGCCTGCAATTTATCCATCCCGCCGCGCGCAGTGATGGATTTGGCGATCAGTTCATCGGCGGTCGCGGCACAGGCGCTGCCCGCGCAAACCAGCAGGGCGAGCGCAAACACGGCACGGGCAATCATCATCCATTCTCCCCGGAGTAGAGCGCGATACGACGGCGAATCCTAACCGACCCATCCATCAGTGCGCTAGCCTGAACCCAAAACCTTATTGATGCGATGGGACAGAAGTCATGGCGGCAGTTACGCCGTGTTTTCCGGCAGCGGAATGAATTCGGTTTCGTCGCCCGGCACGAGGCCGAAGCGGCCTTCCGCCCAGTCGCACCTGGCGCGTTCGATGCGCTCGCGCGAGGACGATACGAAGTTCCACCATAAATGCCGCGGCGCATCCAGCGGCGCGCCGCCGAGGATCACGATGCGTGCATCGGCGTCGGCGCGCATCCGCACCACGCCCGATGCCGGCAACAACGCCAGCGTGCACGGCTCGATCCGCATCTCGCCGATTCTGACCACGCCATCGACCACGTACACGGCGCGCTCCGCGTGCTCGTCGTCCAGCTCGAACACCGCACCGGCATCGAGATCGCCGGCCACATACAAGGTCGACGCGAATACCGGCACCGGCGCGCGCAATCCACACGCGGTGCCCGCAACCACAGTGAGCCGCACGCCATCGCGCACGATCCGCGGCAGGGCCTCCGCGCCGATGTGATGAAACGATGGTTCGGTTTCCTCATCGGCCAGCGGCAGCGCGACCCAGGTCTGGATGCCGTGCAGCGGCGCTCCTTCGCCGCGTGCGTCCAATGGCGTGCGTTCGGAATGCGCGATGCCGCGCCCCGCCGTCATCCAGTTGACCGCGCCGGGACGGATGTCCTGCAGCGAACCCAGCGTGTCGCGATGACGCAGCACACCCTCGAACAACCACGTCACCGTGGCCAGCCCGATATGCGGGTGCGGGCGCACGTCAACGCCTTGCCCAGCCGCGAAACGCGCCGGACCCATGTGATCGAAGAACACGAACGGGCCGACACTGCGACGTTCCACGTGCGGCAACAGTCGCCGCACATGAAACCCGCCGAGGTCGTGTCCGCGGCCCCGTATCAGGATAGGGATGGAAGTGGGCATCGAAACCTTCGCGTCGTGGTCTGTCATCGTCCTGGGTTCGTGTACCGACAGACGCGCACCTTCGCGTGACAAGCGGCGCCACGCAAGTCCGGCGTACATTGTGTAACAACGCAAATTCGTGACGGCCGTTGCATTTGTTCGCCGTCGCTCGCCCGAATATTGCAGGGAATCCACCCGAGACGCGCGCCACCTGCGGGACGCTCGGCGTGGATCAACAGGGATCACCATGGAAAGCAACGGACGGGCGCACGATGCGCCCGCGCAACACCCGCATGCAATGCGCGCGTGGGGCGCCGAGTGGACGCGCAAGTTCCAAACGATGCTGGAACGCGGCTGGCCGCTGGCCGAGGTCGCGGCACTGCACGATGATCTGGATCGCACCGCCTCCGCCGCGGATGGCACCGGCGATACGGAACTGGCTTCCGCGGCGGTCGAGCTGTCGGTCTATCTGTGCTCGTTCGTCGAGGACGGTCGCAGCCCGGACGCCGCGCAGCGCGCGAACATGCAACGCATGAGCCGCGCGCTCGGCGGCGAATCCACGCCCGAATCCACGCAGTCCATCCGGAACGTCGCGCCGCGCCCGTCGAAATTGGCCCGGCTGCTGTGCGTCAGCGGGGATGCCAATCTCGTCGCGGAATTGTGCCTGCGGCTGGCCGAGCGCGAGATCGCGATGATCGCGCGCTCGGATGCCGACGATGCGCTGCAGCGTCCGCCGGAGCACGGCGCGCACGTGGTGCTGGTCGATCAATCGCAACTGTCGGAGTTGCATCGTCTGGAACGCGCGGCGTTGAA
>JBDTAJ010000123.1:0-4101 GCA_039924705.1 Rhodanobacteraceae bacterium | reverse complement strand
CGCGAGGTGCCGTTCGATCTGGCGATCGTGGACCTGGGTCTGCCCAAGATGTCGGGCATGGATCTGGTCAAGCAATTACGCGAACTGGGCCGCACCTTCCCGATCCTGATCCTCACCGCGCGTTCGTCGTGGCAGGACAAGGTGGAGGGTTTGAAATACGGCGCCGACGATTATCTGGTGAAACCTTTCCACGTCGAGGAATTGCTGGCGCGCATCAATGCGCTAGTGCGGCGCGCGTCGGGTTGGTCGAAACCGGTGCTGTCGTGCGGGCCGATCCGCCTCGACACCACCGCGCAGACGGTCACGGTGGACGGCAAATCCGCCGACCTCACCAGCTACGAATACAAAGTGCTGGAATACCTGATGCTGCACGCGGGTGAACTGGTGTCGAAGGCCGATCTGACGGAACACATCTACCAGCAGGATTTCGATCGCGACTCCAACGTGCTGGAAGTGTTCATCGGCCGCTTGCGGCGCAAGCTCGATCCGGAAGGTGCGTTGAAGCCGATCGAAACCGTGCGCGGCCGCGGTTATCGTTTCGCGATCCCGCGCGACGAAAGTGACGAGGAAGGCGCCACTGCATGAGCCAAGGGCGGCCGCTTTCGCTCGCCGCCCGCTCGACCATCGCGACGGGTCTGGCGCTGGCTGGATTTCTCGGCCTCGCGGGTTTCGCGCTGGATCGCGCGTATTCGCAAGCCGCGTTGTCGGCGCTGCGCGATCGCCTGCAAAGCTACGCATACGCCTACCTCGCCGGCACCGATGTCAGCAGCAAATCGGGCAAAGTGATCCCGCCGGAAATCCCACCGCACCCGGATTTCGCGCGGCCCGGTTCCGGTTTGTACGCGGTAGTGGTGGGCCAAAGTGGCTTCCGCTGGGAATCGCCGTCTGCGCTGGGCCGGCAATTGCCGTTCGACAGTCTGCTGCCGCCGGGGGTCACCCGCTTCAGCGGTCCGCTGCCAACCGAGGCCGGCTACGTGTATCTACTGAGCCAGGGCATCGACTGGGAGCTGCAGAGTCATCGCAGTTATCACATGACCGTCAACATCGCCGAGAACGAAGCGCAGTTCCAGCGCGAACTGGCCGCGTTCCGACGCACGCTGCTGGGTTGGCTGGCGGCGTTGGGCGTGATCCTGCTGCTGCTGCAACAGCTATTGCTGCGCTGGAGTCTGTGGCCGCTGCGGCGCGTGGCCAGCGATTTGGTGCGGATCGAACGCGGCCAGAACGAGCATCTGTCCGGTTCCTATCCGCAGGAACTTTCCGGACTCACCAGCAACATCAACGATTTCATCGACAGCGAACACGAGCACCTGTTGCGTTACCGCAACACGCTGGCCGACCTTGCGCACAGTCTGAAAACGCCGCTGGCGATCGCGCGCTCGCGGCTGGAATCCAACGAGTCCGACGAAAAACTACGCAAAGAAATGCTGGCGCAGGTACACCGCATGGACCAGATCGTCGCCTATCAATTGGCGCGCGCGGCGACATCGGGACACGCCACTTTCGCCGCGCCCATCCCGGTCGCGCGCCACGCGGAAGCCGTGGTGCAGAGCCTGGAAAAAGTCTACGCGGCGAAGAACATCCTCTGCGAATTCGAGATCGCCGAGGACGCGCGGTTTTACGGCGAGGAAGGCGACCTGCTGGAACTGCTCGGCAATCTGCTGGAGAACGCCTTCAAGTGGGGACAACGGCGCGTGTTGTTTGGCGCGCGCAAATTGCCTCCAGCGAACGTGCGCGCGTGGCGGCCGGGACTGGAGATCACCGTCGAGGACGATGGCCCCGGCATTCCGCCGGCGCAAGTCGATCATGTGCTGCAACGCGGTGTGCGCGGCGACGAGCGCGTGCAAGGTCACGGCATCGGGCTTGCGATCGTGCAGGATATCCTGCACGCCTATCGCGGCGAATTGCAGATCGATCGCTCCGAGGAACTCGGCGGCACGCGCTTTTGCGTGCGGTTTATTTCGGTGTGAGCGCGCCGAATCCGGCTTTTCAACCCCCGTGAGTCAAGGGGCGATCATCGTCGCTTCAAGCAGCGATGAGGGGGTTGTGTAGACAAAAACTGGCCGCGTGCGAAGCGTGTGCTTGCAAGCCTGCGCCAAGCCATCCTTATTGTATCGAACCCGGCAACAGCGATTGCCAGGACAGCACGCTGTGACTACGCGGGTTCGGCGCGGGACTGGCGCCGACGGTGGGCGCGATGGGATGCGTCGCCGCGGTATGCGAAACATGCGAGGAGGCGTGGGACTCATTGTCGCTCGTGGCCGCGGTGCCGGCGGTTGCTACGTCATCGCCTTTGGCGCGATGCGCGGCGCCGAGTGGGCCAAACGGATTTTCATCGCCGCGCGCCCCGGACAGCATTGGCGCGCTGGCTTCGGCCGCCAGCATGCGTTGGTCGGACCCGTAATCCAGCGCCGCGGCGGTCAACGGTACGCCCGAGACGCACAACACCGTCAACAATAGCGACAAACGTTTCATGGCAGCTCCCGCAATGCCGAGCGGACCGACCGGGTATGGTGACAGAAACATGGCCGCGCCGCCAGCGCGGGTCGGATTGACCTTCGAAGCGGCTAGACTTGGGGGTGGGCCACGCGTGCGCGGCGATCCATCGCATCCAATGACCTCGTCCCCCGAATTGCTGGATTTGTTGTCCGCCGACGTCACGGTTTCCGGCGCGCGGTTGGCCGCGCGATTGGGCGTGTCGCGCGCGGCGGTGTGGAAGCAGATCGAAGCGCTGCGCGCGGCCGGCCTGCCGGTCGAGGCTCACGCCGGCCGTGGCTACCGGTTGTCGCATCCGTTGGAACTACTCGACGTGGCGGCGATCCGTTGCGCGCTCGACCCCGCCGTGCGCAAACGGCTCGGCGCGCTGGAGGTGCACTGGCGCCTGGATTCGACGTCGAGCGAATGGCTGCGACGTGCGGCGACATTGCCCGATCGCGCGTTCGTGTTCGCGGAAGTGCAGACCGCCGGGCGCGGCCGGCGCGGTCGCGCGTGGTTGTCTTCGGCGGCGATGAATCTGTCGTTTTCCTGCCTGAAGCGTTTCGATTGCGGTTACGCGGCGTTGTCCGGATTGTCGCTGGCGGCGGGCGTGGCGGTGACGCGCGCGCTGGACGATTGCGACGTGCGTGGCGTGCAATTGAAATGGCCCAATGATCTGGTTTGCGGCGATGCAAAACTTGCCGGCATCCTGGTCGAACTGGGCGGCGAATTCCTGGGGCCATGCCATGCGGTGGTCGGCGTCGGCGTCAACATGCATTTGCCGCGCGATGCGCGTGCGGCGATTGGCCAGCCGGTCGTCGATCTCGCGCAATGGTGCGGCGCGCCGCCGCTACGCAACGCGCTGGCCGCGGCGCTAGTGTGGCGTTTGTGCGAGGCGATGGATCGATTCGCCGACGCCGGTTTCGCCGCGTTCGCGGACGACTACGCGCAGCGCGACGCCTTGCGCGGACGCGCATTGCGGATCGAAGATCCTCGGGGCGCTTTCGAAGGTGTCGCTATCGGCGTCGACGCGCGCGGCGCGTTGCGCGTTCGCACGGATCGTGGAGAACGAATACTCGACAGCGCCGACATCACGGTGCGTACCGCATGAACACGAAAGCCCCCTCAACATGGTTGTTCGATCTCGGCAATTCGCGTTTGAAGGGCGCGTTGCTGACCCACAAAGACCTAGCGCAGCGTTTCGCGCTGGGGTGGGACGCACCGGATTTCGATACGGCGTTGCGCGAAAAACTGGCGGCTTGGCCCGCGCCATCGCGCGTGCTGGTTGCCTCGGTCGCGGCGCCCGCGCGCGCCGCGCGCTTGCGCGGGGCTTTGCTCGCGTTGCGTGGCCTCGAACCGGAATGGCTGCGCTCGCCGCGTGCGGGTTGCGGCATCGTCAATTCCTATCGCGCGCCGGAACGGTTGGGTATCGACCGCTTTCTGGCGATGGCGGCGGCGCGCGCGGCGGTGGATGACGATCCCGTGATCGTGATCGGATGCGGCACCGCGTTGACACTGGATGCGGTCGATGCGGAAGGCCTGCATCGTGATGGCCTGATCGCGCCGTCGCCGGCGCTGATGATCGATTCGTTGCGTTGCGCGACCGCGATAGGGAGCGCCAATTCACAG
>JBDTAJ010000122.1:0-21326 GCA_039924705.1 Rhodanobacteraceae bacterium | reverse complement strand
CGAGCTGGAAACGGCGCGCCGCGAGTTGGGCGACACGCTGGCCCATATCCACCCGCGCGCGGCGTAATCATCGCCGAGGCGTCGCGGCGAGCGGAACCAAGAAATCTCGCGGAACCTTCGCAAGTGTAGCCCCCATCTGCCCTTCGGGCACCTTCACCCGCAAGCGGGGGAAGGAAATTCTCGTGCAATAATCCCCGATCGTTCCGATTGCGAACCCGCAATGCCCCGCGACATCCTGGTCACCTGCGCCCTGCCCTACGCCAATGGCCCGATCCATCTGGGCCACATGGTCGAGCATGTGCAGGGCGACATCTGGGTGCGGGCGATGCGGATGACCGGACACACCGTACATTTCGTCTGCGCGGATGACGCGCACGGCACTTCGATCATGCTGCGCGCGGAGCGCGAAGGCATCACCCCGCAGGCGCTGATCGACGACGTGTGGCGGCAACACACCGCGGATCTGCGCGATTTCGGCGTCGAGTACGATCACTACTCCAGCACCGACAGCGACACCAACCGCGAGCTGACGTATCAGATCTGGCACGCATTGGAACGCGGCGGCCATGTCGAATCGCGGCCGGTGAAACAACTTTACGATCCGGTCAAGAAGATGTTCCTGCCGGATCGTTTCATCAAGGGCGAATGCCCGAACTGTCATTCAAAAGATCAATACGGCGACGCCTGCGAGGTGTGCGGCAAAACGTATACGCCGATGGATTTGATCGAGCCGTACTCGGTGGTATCGGGCGCCAAGCCCATCGAAAAGGAATCGCTGCACTGGTTCGCCAAACTCGCGGATTTCGAGGAGTTGTTGAAAACATGGCTAGACGAGCGCCGCGCCGCCGGCGGTTTGCAGGCGGAAGTCGTTAACAAGTTGCAGGAATGGTTCGCCGACGGCTTGCGCAGTTGGGACGTGTCGCGCGACGCGCCCTACTTCGG
Source organism: Rhodanobacteraceae bacterium (assembly GCA_039924705.1). Lineage (GTDB taxonomy): Bacteria > Pseudomonadota > Gammaproteobacteria > Xanthomonadales > Rhodanobacteraceae > 66-474. The sequence continues at coordinate 20,384 of JBDTAJ010000122.1, read as the reverse complement.
TTTCGAAATCCCCGGCCAACCCGGCAAATATTTCTACGTGTGGGTCGATGCGCCGGTGGGGTATCTCGCAGCGTTCAAGGAACTGTGCGAGAGCGAGCGCAATGGATTGTCGGCAGTCGATTACGAGCGATTCACGCGCGCAGACGCGAACGAGACCGAACTCATCCATTTCATTGGCAAGGACATCATCTATTTCCACACGCTGTTCTGGCCGGCGATGCTGCGCGGCGCGGGGCTGCGGATGCCGAGCGCCGTCAACGTGCACGGGTTCCTGACCGTAGACGGCGCCAAGATGTCGAAGTCGCGCGGCACGTTTATCAATGCGCGTACGTGGCTCGAACATCTGGATGCGGATGACCTGCGCTATTACCTCGCCACCATGCTGGGGCCGACGCTCGCCGATATCGATCTGGATCTGAAAGCATTCGAGGAGCGCGTCAATTCACATCTGGTCGGCAAGTGGGTGAATATCGCCAGCCGGACGTCCGGGTTCGTGGAAAAGCATTTCGGCGGCAAGCTCGCCGACAAACTTGATGTCGAATATGCCAACCACTATCGCGTCGCGCGCGATCGCCTGCGCCAACTCGATTCGCAGCAATCCCTCTATGAAAGGCGTAATTATGCGCAAGCGATCCGCGACATCATTTATGAAGCCGATTACATCAACGGCCTGATTGCGGAATGGAAGCCTTGGTCTCTAGCAAAAGAGCCGCAGCACCAGGCGCAACTGCATCAGATTTGCACCTTGGCAATCAATTTCTTCCGGCTGCTGGCGATCTATCTCAAGCCAGTCATTCCGACAACAATAGCGCGAGCCGAAGTTTTCCTTGGCGAACGCTTTGATCGGTTCAGCCAAGCCGACACTCTTTTGCTTGATCACCGCATTCAAAAGTTTGAGGCGCTGCTGACGCGCGTGGATCCGAAAAGGATCGAGGCGATGATCGAAGCGTCCAAGGAATCTTTGCAGCCGAGCAGCACATCGGCTGTACTACCCTCACCCCAGCCCTCTCCCGCCAGCGGAAGAGGGAGACAAGCAGGCTCCGCACCGATGAATATTGGCGCCAACTCCCAATCCAATTCAGACTCTGCTGCTCCGATTACCGGCGTGGGAGTTACTTCCACGCATCCCGTCTCCCCTATTTCGTCTCCCCTGATCGTCTCCATCGACGACTTCGCCAAGCTCGATCTGCGGATCGGCAAAGTCATCGCGTGCGAGCAAGTCGAAGGCTCGGACAAATTGTTGCGCTTTGAGCTGGACGCCGGCGAACTCGGCACGCGGCAGATATTCTCCGGGATCAAGGCCGCGTATTCGAATCCGGAACAATTGGTCGGACGGAACGTGGTGTTTATCGCCAACCTCGCGCCGCGCAAGATGCGCTTTGGCGTGTCGGAAGGCATGATCCTGTCGGCCGGCAGCGGCGGCGATCAACTGTTCCTGCTCGATGTCGATGCGGGCGCGCAGGCCGGCATGCCCGTTAAATAATCGTGATCGCGCGCGGCATCTTCCTTCATCCATGCGCATCCGCTTCTTGCTAGGATGACCGCTTCGATATTTGCATCCGGCCACAAGGAGAGGCGCCATGCCACGCGGAGACAAGTCGTCCTACACCGACAAGCAGAAACGCGAAGCCGAGCACATCGAAAAAGGTTACGAGAAGCGCGGGGTTTCGGAAAAGGAATCCGAGCGCCGCGCTTGGGCCACGGTCAACAAGCAGGACGGCGGTGGCAAGAAGTCCGGTTCCGGCAAGGCCGACGGCGCGGAAAAGAAGTCTGCGGCGAAGAAATCGACAACTCAAAAGACGGGCGCGAAAAAAACCGCCGCGAAGAAGTCCTCGACCAAAAGGAAATCGTCGGCGCGCAAATCCACCGCGCGCAAGTCGGCAGGGAAATCTTCTCGCGGCAAGCAGCGCTGATGCGCCGCGCGGTCGCCGTTCCCACCCACCACGTGCAGGAGCCATCGCCATGACCCAGCATTGGGCGTTCTTCAAGGAAGGCGACATCTCGTTCGGCATCTTCTATCCGAAGCACTACATTGTCGCGGGCTATCACAACATCGCCGACGCTGAAGCGGCCGAGACGGCGTTCCGCAACGCCGGCGCGTCGGCGGAAGACGTGCGCGCCGCGACCGGCGAATTCGTGGTCGGGCAACTGGAATCGCGCCACGGAGCGAGCTGGCTGGAACGCATGGAGGCGCGACTGGTGGAATTCGCCGGCACTGAAGCCGGCTACATCCGCGAGGACGCCGATCTTGCCCGCGACGGCGGCGCGTTCCTGTTCGTGTACGCGCCGGACGATGCGCGCATGGCGCAAGCCAGGCGCGTGTTCGCGCAGCACGGGCCGGCCTACGCACGACGTTATCTCGATGTGGCGATCGAGCGCATCGTCGAGAACGCGAACGCGCCATGAGTGTACAAATCCCGGCGCGCAATATCGGCTACCGCTCGCACGGCGCGGCGATGCGCCGGATCGCTCGCCGCTTTCCGCGTTTCAGTTTCACCCGCGGCTACGTGCGCTTCAAGCTGCCCACCGATCCGGTGTATCGCGCGGTGGAGCGCTTGCTGCAGGGCACGGATCAGCCACTGCTCGACATCGGTTGCGGCATGGGCTTGCTCGGTCTGTATCTGTGCGAACGCGGCGGCAACATCGTTTATCTCGGTGTCGATCGCGACGCGCGCAAGCTGCGCGCCGGCCGCGCCGCCAGCGCGCAACTCGCGGGTTCGATGAGTTTTCAGGAGACCGACGCCAATGCGTTGCCCGCGCATCGTGGCGATGTCGCAATCCTCGATGTCCTGCATTACATGTCGCCAGAGCATCAGGCCAGCTTGTTGAATGATGCCGCCGACCGTGTCTCCGACGAAGGCGTGTTGCTGATCCGTACCTGTCTGCGCGATGCGAGCTGGCGCTATCGCCTGACCGTGATCGAGGAATGGCTGCTGCACGCCAGCGGCTGGATGCACGCCAGTGGCGCGCGCAACATCCCGACACGGGAGCAGATCGCCGCGCCCTTGCGCGCGGCCGGATTCGATGTCGAACTGCGGCCGTTGTGGGGACGCACCCCGTTCAATAGTTGGTTGTGCGTGGCGCGACGCACAGCTTGATGGGCCGTCGTATTCAAGGCGCGCTTGCCGCGCGCGTTCTTCAAAGGGATCGACCGATGAAATTTCGGATGCGTTTGCGCATTGTCTTTGCGATGATCGTTAGCGTGTTGCCGATCGGCTTCGCGGCTGCCGCGAGCCCCGCTGCCAAACCCGCGCCGACCATGCAACAGATTCTGGATGCATCCAAGCCATCCGATTGGCGCGCGCTCGATCCCGCCAACACGTTGTATATGGATCTGCCAAAAGGCCGCGTGGTGATCGAACTCGCGCCGAGCTACGCGCCGCTGCACGCGAACAATATCCGCGCGCTTGCGCATGAGCATTATTGGGATGGTCTCGCGATCCTGCGCGTGCAGGACAACTTCGTGACGCAATGGGGTGATCCGCAAGCCGAGGCCGAGCATCCCACCCGCAAGAAATCGATCGGTTCGGCGAAAGCGACAGTGCCGGCGGAGTTCGAGCGCGGCATCGAGCCGTCCTTGCCGTTTACATCGTTGCCCGATGGCGATGTGTACGCATCGCAGGTCGGCTTCAGCGAGGGGTTTCCGGTCGCGCGCGATCTGAAAACCGGCAAGACCTGGTTGACGCACTGCTACGGCATGGTCGGCGCCGGCCGCGACAACGCACCCGACAGCGGGCCCGGCACCGAGCTTTACGTCGTGATCGGACAAGCGCCGCGACAACTCGACCGCAACATCGCGGTGGTTGGCCGTGTGGTGCAAGGCATGGAATATTTATCCGCGCTGCCGCGCGGCAGCGGCGCGCTGGGCTTCTACACCAAGACCTCGCAACGCACACCGATCCTGCGCGTGCGGCTGGCAACCGATCTGCCGCCCGCCAAACGTATGCAACTCGAAGTGCTGCGCACCAACACGCCGACGTTCAACGCACTGGTGGAATCCCGCCGCAATCGCAGCGATACGTGGTATCTGTATAAAGCCGGACGGATCGATCTGTGCAATGTGCCGCTGCCGGTGCGCACGCATAAATAGTTCCGCTCGCTACGCGAACTTGTCGTTTTCTACATTCGTCATTCCGGATGCCGCGCAGCGGCGATCCGGAATCCAGCTCTTGTGCGAGCTTGCCTTGGTTCCGCTCGCTTCCGCGAGCGGAGTTACTTTCCTTTCGGGCAAAGTAACCAAAGCCATTGCGCTTGGACGCGATGATCTCGGCAACGTCGTGTTGCCTCGACTGTCCTGCGATGCTCGCCGAACGGCGGCCGCGCCGAACTCGCACATCCTTGTGCTCGAACAATCGTCGCTTGCTCCGCCGTTCGGCTGCGCTTCTCGGCATCGCCTACAGCGCGGGAAGCTCGCTCATTGACGGCCATCCTTGGCCTGCATTTCAGCGCCGCGCGGTGTTGTGCTCGATTTGGCGCAGCGCTGCGACTATGGCTCCAAGCGCATAAATAAAGAGACAACCAACCCATCCCTCGACCCAGAATCCAATGCCCACCGCCATGTTATTGGGGCCGTTCCCGCCGACAATGAAGCCAGCGAAGAACACGCAAACAGCACCCAAAATTGCTATAACGCCGAATACGTTTGGTAGTCCTCGCTGTTTGTTGAATGGCACATCCGGTTCTACACCGTCTTTTACGATACCAACGGAAGCCAAAGAATCTTTTTGTTCCATGCTCATCCCCTCATAGCCATGCAGCAAGAGATTAAAGCGTCGCGGCCTTGAACGTATCGCAATCGGCGAGATTTCCGGATTGGAAGCCGATCTGGAACCAGTGCACGCGCTGTTGCGATGTGCCATGGGTAAAGGAATCCGGCACGACCTGACCTTGCGACTGTTTCTGCAGGGTGTCGTCGCCAATCTGCGAGGCGGCGTTCAACGCGCTTTCGACATCGCCCGGTTGCAGCCATTGCAATTGCTGTTGCGAGTGGTTGGCCCAGATGCCGGCGAAACAATCGGCCTGCAATTCCAGCCGAACCGATAGACCGTTGGCGCCTTGCATCGGCGTGCCACGTTGTTGCGCCTGCTGTTCGGCGTCCATGATGCCGAGTTGATCCTGCACATGGTGGCCGATCTCGTGCGCGATCACGTAGGCGCGCGCAAAATCGCTGTCGGAATGGAAACGTGTGGCCAATTCCTGGAAGAAATCCAGATCGAGATAGACCTGCTTGTCGCCGGGGCAATAGAACGGCCCGACCGCCGCGGACGCGCCACCGCAAGCGGTGCCGATCTGGCCATGGAACAACACCAACTTGGGATCGGTATACGACTTGCCCATCTGCTGGAAGGTCTGCGACCACACGTCCTCGGTGCTACCGAGGATGTGTTTGACGAATTGCACCTGCGGATCGGTGTCGGACGCCTGCTGTACCTGCGCAGGCGCGCCCGCGCCGCCGCCACCGCTCAGCAGGCCGAAGATGATCCCGCGTGTGCCCGGAAAAATAATCGCGATGATGATGGCGAGGATGGTGCCGCCGATGCCAAAATGAATTCCGCCGAACCCGAAGCCACCGCCACCGCCGCCTTCGGCCTGCTCCACGTTGTCGCTCGAACGGCTTTTGTTCCAGAGCATGACATCTCCCTCGCCATGAAGTTTGTCGTGTAACCCATTCCTGGTTTTTCTGCGATCGGCATCCCTGCCTCACCCGAAGTCATTCGCGCGCGATGCCATTACTCGCGCCATCCTTGGCGCTCGCCCTTCGGGCCAGCTACGCCGTTCGCGCGCGTTACAGACGCGCTGCGTCAAGGCAGCGCGTAAACGCGACGGCTTCGACTATGCGAGAGCGCGAAGCCATTCGCAAGTGAGCAACCGTGATGAACATTAACGATCGCCAGTCGGCGAGATGCGGCCAATACGGCGGCTCGTGTACCCTTGCGCCAAGCACCGCGCAAGGAGCATCGCATGACCCGCCGCATCCGCATCGTCACATGGATCATCGGCGTCATCGTCGCGTTGGTCGTAATCGTGATCATTTTCATCGCCCTGTTTGACTGGAACCGCGCCAAACCGTGGTTCGACCGCACTCTCAGCACCGCGATCGGGCGTCCGCTGACGATCAACGGCGACCTCTCCGTGCATTGGTCGCGCAACCGCGCCGAAGGCGGCTTGGCCGCGCTGGTGCCGTGGCCACGTTTCACCGCCAAGGACGTCAGCATCGCCAATCCGGCGTGGGCCAAGCCCCCACAGTTCGCGGCCGCGCCGCAAGTTCAGTTCAGTGTGTCGCCGTTGGCGCTGCTTGGACACGGCATCGAGGTGCCCTCGCTGGCGCTGACCGCGCCGAACGTCGATATCGAGCGCGACGCGCAAGGCCGCGACAACTGGACGTTCGTCAGCAATCAATCACCGAGCGCGTGGACGCTGGAACTCGGCACCCTCATCTTCGATCGCGGCACGGTGAAGGTGGACGATCAAAAACTCAACCTACACTTGCAGATATCGGTCGATGAGTTGGGCAAACCGATTCCCTACGAACAAATCATACCCTCGGCATCGCAAGCTGCATCCATGCCGCGCGTGAAACAGCCCTACGATTTCGGATGGACCGCGCACGGCACCTATCGCGGCGCCAAGGCCGACGGCGATGGCAAGATCGGCAGCGTGCTGGCGCTGTCGGACGCCCGCATGCCATTTCCGCTGCAGGCGACATTGCGGCTACGCGATTTGCATATCGCTTTCGCCGGAACGCTGAGCGACCTCGCGCATCTGGCGGCGTTCGACCTGCATCTGAAACTCTCCGGCGACAGCATGTCGCATTTGTACGCGTTGACCGGGATTGCCCTCCCGGCCACGCCGCCGTTTTCCACCGAGGGGCACCTCACCGGCAATCTGCATCGCCACGCCAGCGTGTTCCACTACGACAGTTTCAACGGCAAGGTCGGAGCCAGCGATCTGCACGGCTCGCTCACCTATTCCACGACGCACCCGCGGCCCAGATTGAGCGGCACGGTCGCTTCCAACGTGTTGAAGCTGTCCGATCTTGCGCCGCTGATCGGCGCCGACAGCAATGCGGAGAAAACCCGACGCGGTGATGCGACCAAACAGCCGCCGGACAAACTGCTGCCGATCGAACCTTTCAACACCGATCGCTGGCGAGCGATGGACGCGGATGTGAAATTCATCGGCAAGCGCATTCTGCGCAACGCCGCGCTGCCGATCAACGATCTTTCCACCCATCTCAAAATGGACGACGGCGTGCTGACGCTGGATCCGCTCATGTTCGGGATCGCGGGCGGCACGCTGGATTCCAGCATACGGCTGGATGGTCGCGCCGACCCGATGAAGGGCAAGCTCAAACTGTCCGCGCGCGCTATGCAGTTAAAAAAGCTGTTCCCGACCGTCTCGCTGATGCAGGCCAGCCTCGGCGAGATCGACGGCGACGCCGCGCTGTCCGGTACCGGCAGTTCGGTCGCCGCATTGGCGGGTTCCTCCAACGGTGAAATAAAACTCTTGCTGGACAACGGCGCGATCAGCGACACGCTGATGGAGGAAGCCGGGCTCAATATCGCCAACGTGGTCGTCAACAAATTGTTCGGCGACCAGACGGTGAAGATCAATTGCGCGGCGGCGGATTTCGTCGCGCGTGATGGCACCCTGAACACCTGGCTGTTCGTGTTCGACACGGAGGACATGACCATCAACGTCGACGGCACCGCGAATCTGTCCAACGAAAAACTGGACATGACCCTGCACCCGCACAGCAAGGGTATCCGGATTCTTTCGTTGCGTTCGCCGCTGTACCTGCGTGGCACACTGAAGAATCCCGATGTCGGCGTGAAGAAAGGTCCGTTGATCGCGCGTACCGCCGGCGCCGTGGCGCTGGGCACGGTCGCCGCGCCCCTGGCCGCGCTGGCCGCGCTGATCGCGCCAAGCCACCAACAGGACAACCATTGCGCGCAGTGGATCGCACAGATGCAGCAACCGGCAAGCGCGCCGCCGGCGGGCAAGACGATGCCGGCCACGCCGCTACTGCAACCGGCATCGACCACGCACTGACATGATCCGGCGTATCGCGCAGCGTCGCGCACGCGGCTCGCATTGCGCATGAGCGTGGCGCCTGTTTCCGCGCGCGCGAAGGCGCAATGGCAGATCCACTTCTGCGTGATGCTGTGGGGTTTCACCGCGATCCTCGGCAAGCTGATCACATTATCGGCGCTGCCGCTGGTGTGGTGGCGAATGCTGCTTGTGACCGCGGCGCTATTACTGATCCCGCGCGTGTGGCGCGGCCTGCGCGCGCTGACGCCGCGGCTGCTGGCGGCGTATGTCGGCATAGGCGTGCTGGTATCGCTGCACTGGCTGACGTTCTACGGCGCGATCAAATTGGCCAACGCCTCGGTCGCGGCGACCTGCATTGCGTTGGCGCCGGTGTTTCTCTCCCTGATCGAACCCGCGATCACGCGCAAGCGTTTCGATCCGCGCGAACTGCTGCTCGGCATCGCGGTGGTGCCGGGCGTGGCGCTGGTGGTGGGCGGCATTCCCGCGGCAATGCGCATCGGCGTCGCGGTCGGCGCGGTGTCGGCGCTGTTCGTCGCCTGTTTCGGCGCGCTCAACAAACGCATGGTCGAACACGCCGATCCGCTCACCGTCACCTGCCTCGAACTCGGCGCCGGCGCGGTATTCCTGACCCTGCTCGCGCCAATGCTGCCACACGCCGGTCCCGCGTTCGTGCTGCCGGATTTGCGCGATGCGTCGCTGCTGCTGGCACTCGCGCTGGCCTGTACGCTCTTGCCGTTCGCATTGTCGCTGGTCGCGCTGCGGCAACTCAGCGCGTTCACCGTACAGCTCGCGGTGAACCTGGAGCCGGTCTACGCGATCGTGCTGGCGATCGTCCTGCTGGGCGAGCAGCATCAGCTCGATCCCCTCTTCTATCTCGGCGTCGTCATCATCCTCGGCGCGGTGTTCGCGCATCCGCTGATCTCGCGGCGCGCACCCGCGATGCCGCAGCCGGAGATGCTGGGCACGGCGGAATCGAAAGGCGATTGAATCGCCGGCTCAGGCGTGGCCGGCGACGACGTTGACGCTCAGCGCAATGATGATGACGTTGAAGAAGAACGCGATCACGGCGTGGGTCAGCGCCACGCGCCGGATGTCGCGCTCACTGATCTGCACGTCGGAAACCTGGAAGGTCATGCCGATCACGAACGCGAAATAAACGAAATCCCAGTAATCGGGCGTTTGGGTGCCGGGAAACTCCAGCCCGCTGCCTTTTTCACACGCGTCGTTATAAAACTCGTGCGCGTAATGCAACGCGAAGATCGTGTTCATGAATAACCATGCCAGCAGCAAACTGCACGCGGCCAGCACGATCTCAAGCGCGCCGCCGGATTTGCTAGCGTGCAGTTCCAATGCCAACGCGATCAACGCCACCGATGACACCGCGGCGCTGCTCAGCAGAAAGCCCCAGTAACCCTCGTCCTGCTGACGCGCGCGCGCGCGCATTGAACTGGTTTTAGAATGCGCGAACATGTAACCCGTCGAGCCGAGAAAAATTACCGCAGCGATGTCGAACGCCAGCAGCAAGCCGCGCTGCGGACGTACGCCGACGGCGATCATGGAGACCGTCAGCACCACGAAAAGCAGCGCGCAGCTATTGAAACGCGGACGACGGCGAATACGGTGCCAACGCCGCGCGAACCACCCCTTGCGCGCAGTTCTGGATTTGCTGGCAGCCATGCGCACATCCTTCCTTGTGATTTCGATGAGCTGATGATACCTGTCGCGGATGCAGATTGAATCGCGGATCCAAGACCTGCGCCAAGCCGCATGCGCCGCGACGTCGATCATGTCGGGCACGGCCAACTTCGGCACTTCCTGTTGCCTCGACAACGACGCCGCACCGCGCCGACCGCCATCCAGTGGTTGGATTTAATGACCCTGCGCATCGACCTTCTGGACCAGCGCCTGGAAGCGCGGATCGCCATGCAGGGGCACGAGCCACGGGTTCATCCACAGACTGACCATATGCACGGACCGATCGCGGTATGCCTGATTCAGCGCGGCAAAGGCGCGATCCTTGTCGCCAAGCGCGGCGTCGATCGCGGCGATGTAGGTTTGATCGACGTAACGGCTGCGCGCGGCGGTCTGCAATTGCGCGAGCGTCGCGCGTGCGGCCGTGATGTCGCCGACATGCGCCTGGCAGATCGCCAGTTGCGGACTGGCCTGGCTGGCCTTGGCGTGCTCGATAGTGTAGCGGTCGACGCATGCTTGCCAGCGCCCGAACGCGGAATCGACCAGCGCCATCGCATCCCCGTTGTAGAAAAAATTCGGGTCGAGCCGGCGCACGCGCTCCGCCAGTTTCATCGCACCCGGCTCATCGCCCTGCACAATCGCGGCAAAACCTTCCCAGCGTGGGAGCCACGCATTCAGCGGGTCCAGTTTTTCGGCGTCCTGCAGTTCGGCACGCGCGCGCGCAGGATTCTTGGCGACGCGCAACCGATACAGCGTGAGCACGGCGTGCGCTTCCGCAAGCCCCGGATTCAACGCGACGGCCTTCTGCGCGGCGCCGCGCATCGCCGGCAGTACATCCAGCGGCGCGCGGTAGACATCGGCGAGATAGGCGTAGGCTTGCGCCACTCCCGCCCACGCCTCGGCGTAATTCGGGTCTTCCGCGATGGCTTGACTGAATAATGCGATCGCTTGATCGAGACTTGCCTCGTCGGTGTGCCAGTACAAGCGGACCGCTTGCAGATACAAATCGTGCGCGCGTGGGCTGGCCGTACCCGCATGCACCAGCGGTTGGCCCGCTGCATCGCCCAGCCGCACCACCAACGCCTTGACCACCGCGCCTGAAATATCGTCTTCCAGCGCGAACAGACCCGTCATCTTGCGATCGTATTGTTGTGACCAAAGCTGCACCCCGGTGCGCGTATCGTCCAGTTCGACCGTGATGCGCAGATCATCGCCCGTGCGCTGCAGCGTTCCCGATAACAGGCTGCGCACATCCAGTTCGCGGCCGATGGTGGCGGCGCCGATGTTGTTATCGCGGAAACGAAACGACGACTCGCGTCCAATCACCTTGAGGTCGGGCAGCTTCGAAAGCGCATTCAACACTTCCTCGCTGATGCCCTCGCCGAGATAGTTGTCGTGGGGATCGCCGCCAAGGTTGACCAGCGGCAGCACCGCGATCGATTTCGCATCCGCCATGGATCGAGCGGGCGCGGCATCGGCGTTGTCTTGACGCACAACGGTCACGGCTGCGCGCGATCGCGCGGGTTGCACATGCGAGGACGTCAGCCGGCCACGGTCGAAGTGCCAATAAATACCGCCGGCAATCGCGGCGAGCAACAAGCCGATCAAGCCCAGCCCCGCACCAATGTGGCGCGCGTGCGGGCGCACCGCGCCGGTCTGGGGGAATCGGTCCCGGTGCGGGCGATGCCATCCGGGCTGACATAGAACGCCCAAGCCAGCAATAAAGCGATGGGGAAACCGATCAGGAGCAACGCTACCACCGCGCGGGTGACCCATAGCGGCAGCAGCAGCAAGGGAAACGTCACCGCCGCGATCTGGATCAGCAACCAGGCGACAACCGCGTAAGCGGCCGCCACGCGAAACACGTGGTGCCGTTGGAGTTCGTCGAACAGCCCGAGTTTGCGCACGCCGATGTCCCCCGGTGCAGCGCACTTGCCCGCGAAACCCGCGTCCGCCGCCTGTTCCGCATCTTAACGCCAAGCGTCGCGGCGCGGGCCAAAAACGTTTGCTTCCGTTGCAACGATTGCCAACGCGACTTGAGCCTTCTGGGGTTCCGGGGCCGCAAACGCCGAATGCGCGGCTGCCGACGGCTGCGGCGTGTCGACGCAACGGCGCTAGAATGCGGACTCCCTCATTCGGCTCGCGCTTGCGTGACATCTGATCCGATTCTGCAAGGCTTGCGCACTGCGCCGGCGCTGCGCATCGAGGGTGCGCGGCGCGAGTGTTTCGAGGATTGCGTGGTCGAGGAAACCCCGATCGCGCTGCTCTACAACGGCCGTTCCCACGCGGTGATGATGGCGACACCGCGCGATCTTGCGGACTTCGCGCTGGGTTTCGCGCTGAGCGAGGGCATCGTCGAACACGCCGAGGAGTTCGAGCTGGTCGATTGCCTGCGCGGCGAGCACGGAATTTCGTTGCAGGCAATGATCCCAAGCGCGCGCTTCGAGGCGCTCGAACAACGCAAACGGCATCTCGCCGGACGCAGTGGCTGCGGCCTGTGTGGTGTTGAATCGTTGCAAGACGCGGTGCGCCCGTTGCGGCGGATCGAAACCGATCCGCGCATCGACAGCGCGATGGTGCGCGACGGCTTGCGCCGCCTTGCCGAGTAGCAGCCCTTGAACGCGCGCAGCGGCGGCGTGCACGCGGCCGGATTCGCGCACGTCGGCGGCATCGTGGTGCGCGAGGATGTCGGCCGTCACAACGCGCTGGACAAGGTGATCGGCGCGCTGGCGGGTGGCCGCGCCAACGATGCCGGCGCCGCCGCATGGCGGAACGGCACCGGATTGCTCGCGATCACCTCGCGCGCATCCTTCGAGATCGTGCACAAAGCCGCCAGCGCCGAGATCGCGGTGATCGCCGCGATCTCGGCGCCGACTTCACTGGCGATCAGGCTCGCCGACGAAGTCGGCGTCACCCTGATCGCGTTCGCGCGGGCGGAGGCGATGAATGTGTATACGCATCCGCAACGGGTGATCTGAGCCGATCAACCTTTCGACTGTTTCTTGGCCTGCTTCTCGGCGCGTTTTTCCTTCAGCGTCTTGCTCGGTTTCTTTTTGGCCTCTTTCTTTTGTTCCAAGCCCTTGCTCATGGCGCTCTCCTGGTGGGTGACGAATCCGAAACGTCGCGGCACAAAGATGCGGCACCGCGCGCGATCGCGCAAGAGGGAATGGTACCCTCGATCAATGGAACCTCTGAAAAACGTCGCAACGATGCTGGTCCTGATGGGTGTCTCCGGCTGCGGCAAGACCACGGTCGGCAAGGCGCTGGCCGCGCGGCTGGGTTGGAGCTACCAAGAGGGCGACAATTTCCATCCCGCCGCCAACGTCGCCAAGATGCAGGTCGGCATCCCGCTCGACGACGCAGACCGCCGACCATGGCTGCAAGCGATCGCGGCGTGGATGGACGCGCAACGCGACGCCAGGCGTCCCGGCGTGCTTGGCTGCTCGGCGCTGAAACGCGCATATCGTGATTTTCTGCGCGAGGGACGGCCGCAAGTCTGGTTCGTTTATCTGCGGGTAGCACGCGAAGAATTGCAAGGCCGGGTCGCCACGCGACATCACGCCTACATGCCGGCGTCGCTGCTGGGAAGCCAGCTCGCCGCGCTGCAGGAACCGGCCGGCGACGAATCCGACACCGTGACCGTCGATGCCAATGGTGGCGTCGAGCCCACCGTCGATGCCGTGGTGCGCGCAGTGCGCGAGCAAGGCATTGTCGGCTAGGCGCCCGATTGAACGACGCGCATCGAGGGGGGAAAGCCTTGAGCAAAAACCGACTCGCCATGATGCGCGACATCTCCCTGCACAGCGCGCGGACAGGCGCATTGCTGTACGCCTTGGCACTGGCCGGTTGCGCAAGCCCGCCCATGCATGCGTCACGAACAATCGTGACCCCGGCCGCTGCGACCAGTGTCGTCGCAACCACAACTCCGCTCACCAACCGCATCGATGCTTTCATCGCGCAACCGCGCTTCGCGCACGCCGATTGGGGCATCGACGTGGTTTCGCTCGATAACGGCAAGACGCTGTACGCGCACGCCGCGGACAAACTGTTCGTGCCGGCATCCAACGCCAAGCTGTATATCGTAGCGCTGGCGCTGGACACGCTCGGCGCGTATGCGCGCATCACCACCAGCCTGTATGCCACCACCGCGTCGGCGCCGACGGCACGCTCGCCGGCGATCTGATCTTGTACGGACGCGGCGATCCGTCGCTCGGCGGCCCGGAGACATCGCCCGATTGCGCGAATCGCTTCGCCGCCGCGTTGGCCGCGCGCGGGATCCGGCGTGTGGATGGCGATCTCGTCGCCGACGACACGTTTTTTCAAGGGCCATCGATCGGTAGCGGCTGGGAAGCCAACGATCTGCAGAGTTGGTTTGCGCCGCCCGCCTCCGCATTGAGCGTGCACGGAAACGTGTTGCAGGTGCGCGTGGCGCGCGATGGCGTGCGTTGCTGCGAAGTCGCGGTCGATCCGCCCGACAGCGGCATGCAGATCGTCAACCAGACCGCGAATGCCGCAACCAACGATGAAGATGCGCTCGGCCTGTATCGGGCGCCGGGCGCCGATACGTTGTATGTCTATGGCGCGTTGCCGAGCGGCGTGACCACGAAAACCTATGTGGTGTCGGCGCCCGATCCAGCGTTGCTCGCTGGCAATCTGTTGCGCGACGCGCTCAAGCAACATGGCATAGCGTTGGACGGCCACGTCCGCGTTGTTCATTGGCCGCAGGCCGATTCCGCCGTAACGACGCCGGGTACCGTGACGCTTGCCGTAATCGCCTCGCCGCCGCTGCGCGATTTGATTCGGCATATGCTGAAATATTCCGACAATCTCTATGCCCAAACGCTGTTGCTGCAGGTCGGCGCGCACGCGGCGCAACGCGGAATCTGCGCCGATCGCGCGACGCCGCCGCGCAGCAGCGAAGGTTGGGGCGCATGCGCGCTGCGCGCGATGCTGGCGCGTGCGGGAATCGCACCTGAGGACGCGACCTTCGAGGAAGGCAGCGGGATGTCGCGCAAGGATCTGGTCACACCCGCCGCAACCGTGCGCTTGCTTGCGTGGATCGCGCGCCAATCGTTTGCATCGGTGCTGAACGATGCACTGCCCGTTGCTGGCGTCGACGGCACACTCGCGCACCGACTGCTCGGCACGTTCGCCGACAACAATCTGCGCGCCAAGACCGGCACGCTGACCCATGTCTATGCTTTATCCGGCTACTTGACCAATGCGCGCGGCGAACACCTCGCGTTTTCATTGATGCTCGATCGCTATCAGCGCCCCACCGACACGCTGGGTCGCACTGTGGCGCCCTCGCCCACCGACGACCTCGATGCGATCACGGTGATGCTGGCCGGGTCTTCGCCTTGATTTCAGATCATGTATGGAAACCAAGTCACTGTTTTATATAACGGCGTTACAGCATAGAACGAGCCGTGCCTTGTAAGTTATTCGCCCGCCGCAAGGTCTATTGGAGAGATCGTTCCCCCAACAACGGAGTCTCCGATGCCTCGCTTTTCAGCTTTCCGAAGCCACGCCCTTGGCGCCCTGATCGCGCTCGTCACGCTCACCGCCTGCACCGCGACCGCGATGGGCGACGAGACCCGCGCCGTTCCCGCGCCAAAAGTCGATATGCCTTTGGCAGCCAAATCCGGCGCGCAGACCGCGTTATTCGCCGGCGGTTGCTTCTGGGGGCTGCAATGGGTATTCGAGCACGTCAAGGGCGTGACCAATGTGGTCTCCGGCTATTCGGGGGGCGCCGCGAGCACCGCGCGATATGAGCGCGTCAGCGGGGGCGATACCGGTCATGCGGAATCGGTCAGGATCACCTTCGACCCGTCAAAGGTCAGTTACGCACAATTACTACACGTGTATTTTTCGGCGGCGACCGATCCCACGCAACTGAATCGTCAAAGCCCCGACGCCGGTACGCAATATCGCGGCGTGATTTTCTACACCGATGCGCAACAGAAAAAAATCGCGGGTGCCTACATCGCGCAACTGACCGCAGCCAAGGTCTACCTCGCGCCGATCGTCACCCAGGTCGTACCGTTCAAGGCGTTCTATCCGGCCGAGAGTTACCACCAGGACTATGCGCGTTTGAATCCCGACGGGCTGTATATCGTGGTGAACGATGCGCCGAAGGTGAAGGCGCTGCAGCGGCTATTGCCGGCGCTGTACCGCGTCCAGCCGGCGATCTATCGACCGCAATCCGGGACAATCGCCGTACAGGCACTCTGACATCAATCTTGGCGATCCTGCCCGACGATGATGCGCGCGCTGCGCTGCCAAGTCAGGTACGACCACGCCCAGTCGAGCATCACGATCAAACGATTGCGGAATCCGATCAAAAAGAAGATGTGCGCGGCCAGCCAGAACCACCACGCGATCAGGCCGGACAATTTGATGCCGCGCAAATCGACTACCGCCGCGCCGCGACCGATGCTGGCGAGCGTGCAGTCATCGCGATAGTGAAATGCGGATGTAATGCGGTTTGCCAGGCGATCGCGGATGGCGCGCGCGGCGAACGCGCCCATCTGCTTGGCTGCCGGCGCCATGCCCGGCACGGGTCGGCCATCTTGCGTGACACTGGCGAGATCGCCGATCACGAAGACTTCCGGATGTTCCGGCAACGATAAATCCGGCGCGACACGCACACGTCCGGCCTTGTCGCATGGAGCGCGCAATTGTGTTCTCAACGGTGACGCGGCTACGCCCGCCGCCCACAGCAGGGTTTTCGCGTCGATGCGCTTGCCGTTCTTCAAGGTAACTCCAGCGCTGTCGACGCCGGTGACCGCAGCATCGGTGTGCACCTGCACGCCCATACGTTCGAGCCGCCGTTGGGCTTTCGCCGATAACGATGGGGGCATCATCGATAACACGCGCGCACCGGCTTCGACCAGATGGATGCGCGCGTTGCGCGGATCGGCGACGCGAAACTCGTTCGGCAAGGTGTGATGCGCGATCTCGGCCAGTGTTCCGGCGAGCTCGACGCCGGTCGGTCCGGCGCCGATCACGACGAAACTGAGCCATCCCTCGCGACGCGCGGGATCGGCTTCGCGTTCGGCGGCCTCGAAGGCATCGAGGATGCGACGGCGAATTTTCAGCGCGTCATCCAGCGTCTTCAATCCCGGCGCGCGCGATTCCCAGTCGTCGTGCCCGAAATAGGCATGGGTCGAGCCGGTGGCGACGATCAGGTAATCGTAATCGAGCTGGCCGCCGGTCAACGTCACGCGTTTTTGTTGAACGTCGATGACGCGCGCTTCCTCCATCAGCACGGTGACGTTGCGCTGCTTGCGCAGGATATGCCGCAAAGGCGCGGCGATATCCGGCCCCGACAGGCCGGCGGTGGCGACTTGATACAGCAGCGGCTGAAACAAATGATGATTGGTGCGATCGACCAGCGTGACGCGCACCTCTGCATTATGTAGCCCACGGGTCGCCCACAATCCGCCGAAACCGCCGCCGAGTATCACTATATGTGGCTGCGAGAACGGGGCGCTTTCTCGTTCCTTCGCGATCATCGTGATCCTTCCATTGCAAACTTCGATACGCTGGCCGAGCATAATCCGTCGTCGCCCTACGGCCAAATGCCGCGCGACCGCGCAGTCACGAGAAACACAGCCACGAGGCCGATTTGAAAACTTCCGACCCGCCGCTCTCCGATCCACTCGCCGCCGTGCGCGGCGAGACGAGTGTCCGGGTAGGGATCGGCGGCTGGACATTCGCGCCGTGGCGCGACAACTTTTATCCCGCGGGCTTGCCGCAACGGCGCGAACTGGAATACGCCAGCCGCCATGTTCCGTCGATTGAAGTCAACGGCACCTGGTACGGCGCGCAGAAACCCGCGACCTACGCCAAGTGGCGCAACGAGACGCCGGAGGGTTTCGTGTTCTCGCTGAAGGCGCCGCGCTACGTGGCCGAGCGCAAGGCGCTTGCCAGCGCGGAGGATGCGATCGACGGATTCGTGTTCGGCGGATTGGACAAGCTTGGCGACCGGCTGGGGCCGATCCTGTGGCAATTCCCGCCGTCGCGGTCTTTCGACGCGAGCGACTTCGCGGCCTTTCTGGAATTACTGCCGCGCGCGATCGATGAACGCCCATTGCGCCACGTATTGGAAGTGCGCCATGCAAGTTTCCTGTCCGCGGAATATCTCGACATGGCCCGCGCGCACGGATGCGCCAGCGTGTTCACCGACTCGGAGGAATATCCTTCGTTCGCCGATCTCACCGGCGATTTTGTTTATGCGCGGTTGATGCGCAGCCGTGCGTCGATCGCCAACGGCTACACCGCGAAGGAATTAGATGCCTGGGCGCAACGCGCGCGGGTTTGGGGTGCCAGCGGCGAGCCGGACGATCTGCCGCGGATCCGGCCTTTGTCGAATTCCACCCGCGGGAAGCAAAAACCGCGTGACGTTTTCATTTACTTCATCGGCAGCGCCAAGCAGCGCAATCCGGCCGCGGCAATGGCGCTGTTGAAAAACATCGGCGCGCAAAACGGCGCCCATAAGACAACGCCGCGATGAGATTGTGGACGCTGCATCCGCGCTATCTCGACGCAAAGGGACTGGTCGCGTTGTGGCGCGAAGCGCTGTTGGCGCAAAAGGTACTGCGCGGCGAGACCCGCGGCTATCGACACCACCCGCAGTTGTTTCGCTTCGAGCAGAGGGCCTCGCCGCAGGAGGCCATCGCAAGCTATCTCGCCGCGGCACACGAGGAATCGCTGCGGCGCGGCTACGCGTTCGACGCCGCCAAGATCGGTCCCAATCGACTCACCACGGAAATCGATGAACACGCAGGCCAGTTGCTGCACGAATGGCAACACTTGTTGCGCAAACTCGCATTGCGCGATCCGGCGCGTCACGCGCTGCTGCGGGATACCGCCGCGCGCCGCTGGCGCATCCGCTGTTCCGGATCGTTCCCGGCGACGTGCGCGATTGGGAAAAGTCTTGACGACGCAGGCGATCCGACCGTGGATCGCTCTTTTTCGCGCGTGTTACGATTTGCCGTTCAACAACGCGGTCAATTTGTCGAGCTGCGCGCGATAACCATCCAGCACCTTCGCGGTGACAACCGCGTAATGGTTGGCCTCATCCCAGCGCCGCGCCTCGATCGCCTCTCGCACGCCCGGCACGGTCTTGACACCGTAACCGGTCAACATGCCGGGCGCGTAGATCACGTGCTTGAACCAGGCGCGGCCCGGCAAGCCGTCCGGATCGGTCAGTGCTTGTTCCATCCGGCCCATCAAGGCGTTCGCGTCGCGCAGTTGGTCGGCGGGCAGCTTGAATCCGTCCACCACGTGCGCGTCGTAGGCCGTTTGATACGCTTGCGCACTCTGCTTCAACTGTTTCGCGGCGGTGTCGAGTGGCGAGAGATCGATATTGGGCACATCGGTATCGCGCTCGGGCGGCCCGACCGGCCTGGTCGGATCGGAATCCAGCGTGTATGCGTGCAGCGCCATCAGCTTGTGCTGATGCTCGGTGTCCTTGCGCGTGGTATCGACCAGTTTGTGCAACTCGTCGTCGTAGCGATCCAACGTGTCGCTGAAATCGGAAAAACGCATCGGCAGCAAGCCGGCATCCGCCGTGCGCAACACGATATGACCAGCGACCTTCGCCAATGCGACGCCGTATCCGAAGGTCGGATCGCCAAAGCGGATGTAATGATCGAACGAGTCGTAACGGGAGTGATAAATGCCGTCGTCGTCGTCCTCGTCGCCGAAGCCGAGGTTCAACGAAGCGATGCCAAGGTGTTCCAGAAACGCGCTGTAATCGGAACCCGAGCCCAGCGCCTGGATCGGCACGTCGCCGCCCGCTTCCGCGAGCTTGGCGGTTTCCTTAACTTCCGGTTTGGCGTTCTTGTCCAGCCCAGCGATCAGCATGTGCGCGCGTAGGCGCTCGCGCATGCTGGCATGGGTTTCCGGATCGGCCACGCCTTCGGCAACCTGGTTGACCAGATGTTGCAGCGAATGGCTGCCGCCGGCTTCGAGAAAGCCGCGCGCGTTGGTGTCGGAGTTGAGATACAACACCGCCTTGTCCTGCAATTCGTTGGCGTGCGTTTCCGCCCACTCGGTGGAACCCAGCAGGCCCGGCTCCTCGCCGTCCCAACTCGCGTACACCAGCGTGCGTTGCGGACGCCAGCCTTGGGCTGCAAGCGCGCCGATCGCCTTTGCCTCCGCCAATTCCGCGACCATGCCGGCCAGCGGATCCCACGCGCCGAACACCCAGCCATCGTGATGATTGCCGCGCACGATCCATTGATCCGGATGCGTGGAACCCTTCATCACCGCGATCACGTCGTACACCGGCTTGGTATCCCAACTGGATTGCACGACCAGATGCACTTTCGCGGGGCCCGGGCCGATGTGATACGCGAGCGGCAACGCGCCGCGCCAGTTGTCGGGCGCAACGGGGCCACCCAGTGCGCGCAGCAAGGGTGTCGCATCCGCATACGAAATCGGCAACACCGGAATTTTCAGGATGGTTTTCGCATCCTTGATCGGCACGTGTTTCGCGCCGGGCACCGAACCATAGCCTGGGGTAGTCGGATCGCCGGGATAGACCTGCATGTCGGCGACCGAGCCGCGCTGCACGCCGTCGGGCGGACGCCAACCACCCTTGGGATACGTATCGCCCATGAAGTAACCAT
>JBDTAJ010000121.1:0-9849 GCA_039924705.1 Rhodanobacteraceae bacterium | reverse complement strand
TCTTCGATATTGACGCGAATCACCTCACTGGCGAGTTCAGCCATCGATGCTTTTCCTGTGCTTTTTGCGGACGCGGATCGCCCGCGGCGAGAGTGCGTGCGGACATCGAAATCAGACGCGCAAGTATATCACATCCACTCACGTCGATCGTCGAAAAACCTCAATGAAAATGAGAGCTTAGACCGGGTTTTTGGCGTCGCGGCGAAGCCCCGCCGCTGCGGCTGCGCGCCGTCGTGGAAACACCCAGTGGCGCGCGGTCATGAAGTTGACCAGCGAGCCCGGCAGCGATCCGGCGGCGACCGCAATCGAGGGCCAGTCGTGCACGAACGCGGAGTAGTAAATCACCAGCGCGTAGGTGCTGTAATTCATAGCAAAGCCGAGCGACATCGCGGCCATGTAGCGCGCCCATTCGCCGATCAACGTGTGGCCGCCGCGATCACCGAAGGTATAGCGGCGATTGAACAACCACGTCGCGGTCGCCGCGCACACGAACGAAAACAGTCGAGCGATGTAGGGATTAGCGTCGGCCTTGCTGACCAGCAACTGCACGATGCCGGCATCGACGATGAAGCCGATCGCGCCACCGACGCCGAACCAGGCCAGTTGCCGGGAGATCCGCCACATCAGCGCGTGCCCACCGCGCCAAAACGCGCGCGCATCGCGGCTGCGTCGGGGCGCACGATCACGCCGCGCTCGGTGACGATCGCGTCGATCAATGCGGCGGGCGTCACGTCAAACACGGGGTTCCACGCGGTAGCGCCTTCGACCACGCTGCGCGATCCCGCGACCGACAACAATTCGGATGGATCACGCAATTCGATCTCGATGTCGTTGCCAGTCGCAGTTGCCATGTCGATCGTGGATGACGACGCGACTACCATAAACTTCACGTCGTGATGCTTCGCCGCGATCGCCAGTTGATACGTGCCGATCTTGTTGGCGGTGTCGCCGTTGGCGGCGACGCGGTCCGCGCCGACGATCACCCATTGCACAGCGCCTGACTTCATCAGGTGCGCGGCGGCGGAGTCCGCAATCACAGTCGCCGGGATGGCATCACGCGCCAATTCGTACATCGTCAATCGCGCGCCTTGCAGCCACGGCCGCGTCTCTCCCGCGTAGACGCGTGCGATGCGTCCGGACGCCATGCCCGCACGGATCACGCCCAGCGCGGTGCCGTAACCCGCGGTCGCCAGCGAGCCGGTGTTGCAATGGGTCAGCACGCCGCTGCCCGGCTCGATCAGCGCCGCCCCCAGCTCGCCCATCGCGCGGTTGGCGGCGAGATCCTCGTCCTGGATCGCCTGCGCTTCCTTTACGAGTGCTTGCCCATCCGCGCCGCTCGCGATGCGCGCACGCATCCGATCTAGCGCCCGCATCAGGTTGACCGCGGTCGGCCGCGCCGCGTGCAAGATCACGATCGCTCGATCGAGATCGTTCCCGCGTTGTGCCGCGAGCACCACGCCCCATGCGGCGGCAATGCCGATCCCCGGCGCGCCACGCACCGCCAGATCGCGGATCGCGGTTGAAACTTCCTCGGGGCTGCGGCACTCGATCCAGGTTTCCTCGAACGGCAACTTGCGTTGATCGAGCAGCCGCAAATGATCGTCCCGCCATTGCAGCGCGCGCAAACTGTCGTGCCGCGTGAAATCGACCGGATTGTTCATGCGTCGGGGTTGTCGACTTGCAGCCGTTGCTCGGCGGCGCAGGGTAACACGCGCGGTCAATCTACAAAGGCAGAAATGGCAGCCAGCCCTGCCCCGTCAAGGCATAGCGATCCGCCGCGCGCTCGAAAGGATTGCGTGCGGATACACCGCCGCGAAGAAAATACAGTGGCAGAAACAACGGGCCGAAAGCCAGGTATTGATAAACGTGCGCGCGTTCGTGGTCGCCGAGCCGCACGCATTGACCGCGCGGCGCATCGCCGCAACGCGCGGCATAGGTCGGAACGATCGCTTCCAGATTTTCTCCGCCATGCAGGATGACGCAGCCCATGACCAAAGCACCGCGCGCGCGTGGAACGCGTCTGAAAGCAAGCGAGCCTTCCGCGAAATAGGGCCGCGCACCAAATAGCGATAAAACGAAGCCCGCAAGCAGGCCAACCAGAGTATTCGGCGACGTCCACAGCGCGCCGAGGAGATACGCACAACCACGCGCGGCCCTTGCGACGCGCGATCGCGGCGCATTTGTCATCACCCTAACGCGTGCGTTTCGCCAGCCATTCGTGAATCGCCGGTGGCACTTCGCGTTGCGCGCGGCCGGAGACGTAAATGCCGATATGGCCGCCTTTGAACACGAGCTGGGTGTAATCCTTGGTGCCGACGTGTTCGGCGAGCGGGCGCGAGGCTGACGGCGGCACCAGATGGTCCTGCTCGGCGAAGATATTGAGCACCGGCAATTTGATGTTTTTCAGGCTCACATCGTGGCCACCGATCTTGAGCCCTCCCTTGACCAGCTTGTTGCCCTGGTAGAAATCGCGGATGAATTCGCGAAAGGCTTCCCCCGCCTGATCCGGCGAATCGAAAATCCATTTCTCCATGCGCAGGAAATTCTCGAGTTCGGTCTTGTCGTCGAGGATATCCAGCATCGCGATGTATTTCTGCTGATTGAGGCGCACCGGTTTCAAGGTGAGGTAGCACCAGTTCATCAGGTCCGCCGGCACATTGCCGAGGGTATCGACGAACAGATCCACGTCGATGTCCTGCGTCCAATGCGAGAGCATGTTGTCCGGCGTGTGGAAGTCCACCGGCGTGACCATGGTGATCAGGTTCTGCAATTTGTCCTGGTGCAATGACGCGAAGCACAGCGAGAACGCGCCGCCCTGGCAGATGCCGAGCAGGTTGATCTTTTTTACCCCGGCGTGTTTGGCGACCGCATCGACGCAACGACGCAGATAACCATTGATGTAGTCGTCCAGGTTAAGCCAACGGTCGGCGCCGTCCGGGTACCCCCAGTCGATGAGATACACGTCTTCGCCCAGCGCCAGCAGGTTCTTGACCAGCGAACGATCGTCCTGCAAATCGACCATGTAAGGCCGGTTGACCAACGCGTAGCAGATCAGCAGCGGCGCCTTGGCGGTTGGTTTCTTCGCGCCCTTGTAGCGATAGACGACGACTTTGTCTTCGCGGTAGACCGCCTCTTTCGCGGTCGCGCCGTAATCGACGTCCTCGACTTGGCGCAAGGTCTGCACGCTGGCGGCGAGTTTCTGTTGCGCGCGCAGCGCTTCGTCGAAGGCGCGCTTCGGGTCAATCCGGATAGCTTCCATGGCCATTACCGTTTCGCCTTCTTGTTGGCCGATTGCTTCGCCGCAGTAGGTTTTCTCGTGGCGGTTAGTTGCACCGTTTTGGACGGCGTGCCGGATTTGCGCGAAGTAGATTTCAACGCTTCGACTTCCGCGCGCAGCGCGGCGATTTCCGCGACAAGCGCGGGGAGCTGTTCGTCACGATTTTTCAGGTCGCGGCGCACTTCATGCAGACGTTTGCCGATGCTGTCGATCTCGCTGCGCGTGGGCATACCCAAATCGGTGGCGATACGTTCCACTTCGGCTTGCACGTGCTTACGCACGCGCATCTGCGCGTTGACCAGCGCACCATAGACTTCGCGGAACTCGGGCGACAACGCGATTTCCGAATAAGCTTCCTCCGCCGCATCCACCCACAGATCGTACAGCGCGCGCACCGAATCGATCTGCCGACCCGGTTCGGCGCGCTCGGCCAACTTGTCCTCGAACACCTCGAACCCGTGCCGACTGGCGCGCGCGATCAGCATGTTGTAGCGGTGGGTCTGCTGCTGGTAATCGAGCATCGCCTGCGCCATGTGCTGGTAATGCTCCTGATGCTCGCGCAGATAGCCGAAAGCGGGCATGCCAAACAGCGCACGGGTTTCCTCCGCGAACGGCATCACGCCCTTCATCATGTCCTCAAAACCTTTCGCGCCCTTGCCTGCGATCTCTTGCAGCGCGCGCGCCAACGGATTGTCGAACAGGGCGGCGTCGGCGACGGGAAGATTGAACGACTCGCGCAAGGCGTCGGCCCAGGCGTGCGGGTTCGTTTCGCCATTTTGACCGGCTGTTTTCGCGGCGAGCGATTGCAACAGCGAAAAGTAACCTTTGGCGCCGGTCAGCAAGCGTTCGACGATTTCACTCTGCGAACCTTGTTGCGAGAACATCCGCGACCATTGTTCGAGGCCTTCGTGCCACGGCGCGTCGACGCTGGTCGCATCGAACGATACGCTACTGAAAGCCTTGCGCGTGGCTTCGTTCCACGCATCCCAGTATTGGCGCGACATTGCTTGCCATTCTTCGAACGCGCGCGTGGTATCCGGGCCTTTGGCCATCGGAGTGTTCTCCAGGGAATTGAACGCCTATGCTAGCGGGGGTGATGTTGCACTGCAACAAACGCGGACTGGAGGGCGGGGCGTCACAACACCGTTCGTCCTGAGCGCAGCGGTCAAAGACCGCGAAGTCGAGGGACATCACGCTTCGACTTCGCTCGCTCAGCGAGCTACGCTCAGCGCGAACGGAAATCCACAGTGCCGCTTTCTCAGCGCAATCCTGCGTTGATCTTTTTCAGCACCGCCGAACCCGGGCACAACTGCGCATCGCCAAGGCGATTAAACGGCGTATCCACGGTTTGCAGATGCGCGTGCAAATCCGGCGCATCGGCCTCGACATAGAGCAAGCCGGTGACAACCTCGCCGAGCGCATCTCGTTCGTGCAGATAATTCATCGCCGCGACGCGATCGCCGGTGTCGTGACCTTCCGGCAACTTGCGCAGCCGCAACACGCTCCCGTCGTGCTGACGCACTTCCACCGCCTCGCCCGGCGCGTAGTCGGTGGTGATCTCCGCGCACGCGGGGATGAAATCCATCCGGTTCAAGGCGTGGTTGTGCTCGCGCACGTATTCGTAACTCTTGGTGCTGCCGGCGTGGTTGTTGAACGCGACGCAAGGGCTGATCACGTCGATGAAGGCCGCACCACGATGCGCCATCGCCGCCTTCAGCAGCGGCACCAGCTGCGCCTTGTCGCCGGAAAACCCGCGCGCGACGAAACTCGCACCGAGTTGCAATGCCAAGCCGACCATGTCGACCGGGCTGTCGCTGTTGACCGCACCGCGCTTGGATTTGCTGCCCTGGTCCGCGGTCGCGGAGAACTGGCCCTTAGTCAATCCATACACGCCGTTGTTCTCGACGATATAGACCATGTCCACGCCGCGGCGGATCGCATGCACGAACTGGCCGATGCCGATCGACGCGCTATCGCCATCGCCCGACACGCCCAGATACAACAGCTCGCGGTTGGCGAGATTGGCGCCGGTCAACACCGATGGCATCCGCCCGTGCACGGTGTTGAAGCCATGCGAGGCAGACAGGAAATAGGTCGGCGTCTTGGAGCTGCAACCGATGCCGGAAAGTTTGGCGACGCGGTGCGGCTCGACGTCCAACTCCCAGCAGGCCTGGATGATCGCCGCCGAGATCGAATCGTGCCCGCAACCCGCGCACAGCGTGGACACTGCGCCCTCGTAATCGCGGCGGGTATAACCGACGCGGTTGCGCTGCAACGAAGGGTGGTGGAGCTTGGGTTTGGCGAGGTAGGTCATCTCAAGCCACCTTGTCATTGCGTAAAGACTGCACGTTTGCCATGTGCATCCGTTCGCCGATCGCACAGGCAATGAACCGCGCGGTGATCGGCGTGCCGTCATAGTGGAGAACCCGGAGCAACCGCGCCGGATCGGTCCCGAACTGCTCGATCAACAGCGTGCGCAACTGCGCGTCGCGGTTCTGCTCGACCACGAAGATGCTGTCGTGCGCTTCGATGAATTCGCGTACTGATTCGGCGAACGGATACCCGCGCACCCGCAGCGCGCCCAGATGCAGACCATCGTCTTCCAGCATCGCGATGGCTTCGGCCATCACCGGCGAGGTCGAACCGAAATAGATCGCGCCGTGCCGCGATGACTGCGCGGCTTTATGAAAAACGGGTTGTGGCAATAGCGCCTTCGCCGTCTCGAACTTCTTTTGCAGCCGCCGCATGTTCTCGACGTAATCCTCGCCCTTCTCCGAATATTTTGCGTCGGCGTTCTTGCTGGTGCCGCGGGTGAAATAACTGCCACGCACCGCATGCGTGCCAGGATAGGTGCGATAAGGAATGCCGTCGCCATCCACGTCGCGGTAACGGCCGAACGGCGCGCCGGCTTCCAGTTGTTCGGCTGTCAAAACCTTGCCGCGGTCGTAACGGCGCGCATCGTCCCACTCGAACGGCGCGCACAAACGGTGGTTCATACCGATGTCCAGATCGCTCATCAGGAACACCGGTGTCTGCAGTCTATCGGCGAGATCGAGCGCGGTGGCGGCGAACTCGAAACACTCTCTCGGATCTTCCGGAAACAACAGCACATGGTTGGTGTCCCCGTGCGACGCGTGCGCGCAGGCCAGCACATCCGATTGCTGGGTGCGAGTAGGCATGCCGGTGGAGGGGCCACCACGCTGCACGTCGATGATGGTCACCGGGATTTCGGCGAAATACGCCAGCCCGATGAATTCGTTCATCAGCGAGATGCCGGGGCCGGACGTGGCCGTGAATGCGCGTGCGCCGTTCCATCCCGCGCCGACCACGATGCCGATCGAGGCAATCTCGTCCTCGGCCTGCACGATCGCGTAGCGGTGCTGTCGCGTTTCCGGATCGACCCGCAACTTGGCGCAGTATTTCTGGAAGGCTTCGGCCAGCGACGACGAAGGCGTGATCGGGTACCACGCGCACACCGTCGCCCCGCCGTACACCATCCCCAGTGCGGCCGCCGCATTGCCCTCCACGAAAATGCGATCGCCCACCACATCGCTACGCTCGACGCGTAAGCCCAGCGGATGTTCGAGATTCTGTTCAACGTAACCGCGACCCAGATCGAGCGCGTGCACATTGGGTTTCAGCAACGCCTCCTTGCCCTTGTACTGTTCGCCGATAAGCGCCACGATCACCTCGCGCTCGATGCCAAGCAACACCGACAACGCGCCGACGTACATGATGTTCTTGAACAACTGGCGCTGCCGCATGTCGTCATAAGTGGCATTGCAGATATCGGTCAGCGGCACGCCGATCGCGCACACTTCGTCGCGGAATTTCGACCTCGGCATCGGTTTGCTGTTGTCGTAAAGTAGATAACCGCCCGGTTCGATCTCGGCAATGTCCACGTCCCACGTCTGTGGATTCATCGCTACCGCGAGATCCACGCCGCCACGCCGGCCCAGCCAACCGGCCTCGCACACGCGCACTTCGTACCAGGTCGGCAGTCCCTGTATGTTGGAGGGGAAGATATTGCGCGGGCTGACCGGCACACCCATCCGCAGGATCGCTTTGGCGAACAGCTCGTTGGCCGACGCAGAACCCGAGCCGTTGACGTTGGCGAACTTGACGACGAAGTCGTTGCTGGCGGTGAGAGTATTCATGCTCAACTGATCTCTTGAATTCGTCATTTCCGCGAAAGCGGGAATCCAGTGTCTTCTTGCCACTTGGTTAAATCGAAGAGCAAAGTCGCTGGATTCCGGGTTCCGCCTACGTCGTCCCCGGAATGACGAGTAAAAGCGCTTTCGCTCGATCTCACGCCGCCACCTTCGCCTGCTCGCGCGTATCTGCACCCGCGTAGGTTTCCAGCAGCAGGAACTTGCGCATGTCCCACGCGCCGGTCGGGCAGCGCTCCGCGCACAAGCCGCAATGCAGGCACACGTCCTCGTCCTTGACCATCACACGCCCGGTTTTCAACGTGTCGGACACGTAGAGATCCTGCTCCGCATTCAGCGCCGGCGCCGACAAGCGTGCGCGCAGATTCGTTTCATCACCATTGGCAGTGAAGCTGATGCAATCCATCGGGCAGATGTCCACGCAGGCGTCGCATTCGATGCACACGTTCTCGGTGAATACGGTTTGCACGTCGCAATTGAGACAACGTTGCGTCTCTTTCCACGCTGTTGCCGCGTCGAAACCCAGCTCGACTTCCTGATGGATGTTGGTCAAGGTTTTTTCTTTCGGCGCCCACGGCACCGCGTAACGCTCGTCCGGCGAGATCGCGTTGTCATAGCTCCACTCGTGGATGCCCATCTTCTGCGAGACGAGGTTCACCAGTGGCGATGGACGCGTGTGCACGTCTTCGCCTTGCAACATGCGATGGATCGAAATCGCCGCTTGGTGACCGTGTTCGACCGCCCAGATGATGTTCTTCGGTCCGAACGCGGCATCGCCGCCGAAAAAGACTTTCGGCAACGAAGATTGCATTGTGAGCTTGTCGAGTTTCGGCATGCCCCATTCGTCGAACTCCAGCCCAAGATCGCGCTCGATCCACGGACAGGCGTTCTCCTGCCCGACTGCGATCACCACCTCGTCGCAGTCGATCATCTGATCAGGCTCACCGGTGGGAACCAGCTTGCGTTTGCCGCGCACGTCGGTTTCCACGCGCGTTTTCTCTAACACCATGCCGG
This sequence comes from Rhodanobacteraceae bacterium, assembly GCA_039924705.1. Taxonomy (GTDB): domain Bacteria; phylum Pseudomonadota; class Gammaproteobacteria; order Xanthomonadales; family Rhodanobacteraceae; genus 66-474. The sequence continues at coordinate 1,389 of JBDTAJ010000121.1, read as the reverse complement.
TCAACTTGCCGCCCTCGTGCAGGAACGCCGTGGGGTTAATCCAATTGATGATCTCCACGCCTTCGTGCAGCGCATCCTCTTTTTCCCACGGCGAGGCTTTCATTTCCTCGAAACCCGAGCGCACGATGACCTTCACGTTATCGCCGCCCAATCGCCGCGCACTGCGGCAACAATCCATCGCGGTGTTGCCACCGCCGAGCACGATCACGCGCTTGCCGACTTGCGTGACGTGGCCGAAATACACCAAGGCCAGCCAGTCGATGCCGACGTGGATTTTCTCGGCGGCTTCCTGGCGTCCCGGAAGGTCCAAATCGCGGCCGCGCGGCGCGCCGCAGCCGACAAAGATCGCATCGTAATTTTCGTCGAGCAACGCGTGCAGCGAATCGATATTGCGACCACCCACGAACTCGACGCCGAGATCGAGGATGTAACCGACCTCCTCGTCGATCACCGCCTCCGGCAATCGAAATCTGGGAACCTGCGTGCGCATAAAGCCGCCGGCTTTTTGATCGGCTTCGAGAATCGTGACGCGATAGCCCAGTGGCGCCAGATCGCGCGCGAGTGTGAGCGTGGCCGGCCCCGCGCCGATACATGCAATATGAAAACGTCCCGCACCGGGCAAACGCTCGGGTAATCGCGCTCGCAGATGCTGCGCGATGTCGGCGCTCTTGTTGTCGGCGGCAACGCGCTTCAGGCGGCAGATCGCGACCGGCTCCGGTTTCTCACCATTGCTTTCCTCGACCCGCCCTCGACGGCAAGCCGGTTCGCAAGGTCGGTCGCAGGTGCGACCCAGAATCCCCGGAAACACGTTGGAATCCCAATTGACCAGGAAGGCGTCGTCGTAACGGCCGGCCGCGATCAGGCGGATGTACTCCGGCACCGGCGTATGCGCCGGGCACGCCCACTGGCAGTCGACCACCTTGTGAAAGTAGTCCGGATTGCGGATATCGGTGGGCTTCATCGCACCCTCCAGCTCCAATGTAAGAGCGGTTGAAAAACTACTGCGCTCGGCATGTCACGTGCCTGCGGTGCTCGGAATCCTCATGTACTGACGTGTACACTCCGGTTCCTGCGCTCCGGCGGCGCGCAACCTGCCTTCGCTCGCTACGTTTTCAAACCGCTCTGTCGAGTCTAGCCGTTTCGCGGTGGAACGAAAGGGGTCATATTGGTGAACCGCGCGCAATAAAAAACGGGCCGTTCGGCCCGTTTTTTTGAATCGTCAATCCAGCTTTTTTTACGCCACCGTCGCGCCTGCCGCGGCTTCTTCCTCGGTCACGGCTTTCATCGACAGGCGGATGCGGCCCTGCTTGTCCACTTCCAGCACCTTGACCTTGACGATGTCGCCTTCCTTCAACTTGTCGGAAACCTTCTCGACGCGCTCGTTGGAAA